>CAJWHX010000318.1 GCA_913040875.1 uncultured Pseudomonadota bacterium
CTGACGGCTTGACGATTCCGAAATTTATACATGAAGAACTTTCTGATATCAAAGTGAGTCGCTGGAATACGGCTCCTTTAAAGGAGGCAGTCAATAAATGTCGTCTGATTGAGATTTATGAACTGTACTTCAAGATGTATCCAGAGAAGATACAAGAACTGCCTTCTTTTCTATGTTTAGAGGCGTGTACCCATGTCCCCAACTTTTGTGGTTCAAATTCACCAGTTAGGGCTTTGGGGTTATTGCCCCCTTTTTACGATGTGAAAGGAATCGAGAAGTATTCCAACATTGAAAGGGTGCACTTTTACCCGTCTACACCAACATTTGTTCGATATTCCGGATTGAGTAATTTTCTACGACAGATTCATTTTCGGGTAAGCAATGAAGCGATCCAACAGGCGGCGGAACTGTGTTGTGACACACCTCATATACGGCATGTGTTTACGGATTGTGTGACTGTTTCGGTAAAGTCTACACGAAATTTGGTATCTACAAATCTGGTATCGAAAGATATAGGATCAAACACCTTAGAATATGCTGTGACGCCACGGGCGCTACGTCGTGATCCTTTATTGGAATCCGTTACACAAACAATCAACGGGGAACGTCAGATTGTTGCCGATGCAACAGGAATTACCAATGGTAATGTGCAAGAGTATCCACATCTTGTTGTAGCAACTAATTTCTTAGATCATCTTCCTGAGTTTCTGAGTCATAAAACAGAATCGAAATTTCTACAAATCCAACGGGGAATCAAGATCTACAATTCGACTGTTACCCAGCAGGTGTCATTTTTCTTAGATGAGAATATAGATGCTCCGGTATCAGAACGAATCATCGCTATTGAAGCAGAAAATGCATCGGTGGATATACAGAAACTTTTGCTTCAGGCTATCGCTACTCTTCCGAAGTGCAAGCAGATCACCTTGGATGGTACCAGTCAGCATTATCAGCATCGATTGGATATGAACATTGAACTAACGGGAACTATGTTAGCCCGTTTCCCGAGCTTGGAAGTTCTGTCTGTAAAAGGTCACGGATGGGGGCATAAAGGGTCTCTCAAAATAACGCCGGACATTTGGTCATTGAAGCATCCTTTGCGAGTGGTTGAACTGGATTTTGTACACAATTCTGTGGGAATCGCGTTTATAACGGGCGGTGTCTTGGATTATGTGACAACAAGAACATTGGGTGAACGTTTGTTTACTTGGCAAGATACGGAAAAAAATATTGTATCTCATTCTGAACACATTTCGGCTGTGCAGCATTTGAGGATTCTTAATTCCAAAGATGTAGCGGATTTAATTCCCTACATACCGAACATCAAGTCTTTGGTTACATATCCGAGAGCGCTGGACCTTTCACCTGTTCGAAAAGAGCGATTTACATTTCTTGAGCATCAACGGCGTACACACATTGATGAGGTGTACAAATATAGACCCACATCTATTCTATCGGTACAATCGTTGTCGGATCTCTCATTGGTTGCTGAACGTAAAAAGATGGCGCATCGTGCCGCTTTGAATCGTCGGCCCAAAGTCTCTGCACGTGTTCATGCTGAGATTGAAAAGGGGATGCTAAGCAATTCAAGTGAAATGTCTGAGAAATTAGATGTTCTGTCTGGTAATTCAGGGGTGTTAAAATTGGGTCGGAAGATGTATTTACGCTCTGAAGAAGGTTGGATACGCAGAGATTACATCCGAATTGATCAAGGGTATACCAAGAATGTAAAGACTTCACAGTGGCTCAATTTAGATTTGGCATACAAAGTACGCGACTTCTCTACAGAGACCCTTCCGAAGGCTACCAAAGTTCGTCTCAATACCAACAGAGTATCTCTTAATGATTTGGCTGCTTGTGATTGGATTCGTTCGCTAAGGGTAGATCGATCGTTGAGTAAAGAAGAATGGAGTGCTTTGGGTACAATGCAGAATCTAGAGACCTTGTATATTTCCGATTCATTGTTCGGTTTTGAAACGATTCCGGAGGAGATACTTGAGTTGGTGAACCTACGCGAATTGTATTTGCCTAACCTCGAGATAACCTCTGTTTCCGAGAGTATTAAGAATCTTGTGAACCTAGAAAAAATGTCGTTGAGAGGGAATCCAATCGAGCCAGAAGAACAGGCGATTCTCTTTACATACTTGGAAGCGTTGCCAAAGTTTTTCAAGTTGTATTTTGATGCCGAAGGTGCACCGACGACTGGTTTCACGATTGCTTGATTTCGGGTGGTCCATGGAAGGCTTTATTGTCTTTGAGTGAGACTGCATTATACTTCAAGTATGACGACACTCTTTGACCAAATCCAAGATAGTTTCGTAGTTGGGTCTTTTGATCAGAACGGATTCCTACGACACCAGAAATACTTTGATAGAAGTGATGAGGGAGTCGATGTTGGAGGTCGCGTCGCACTCATTACCGGCGCCAACTCGGGTATCGGTTTTGCGACTGCGCTTGAACTGGCAAAACGTGGGATGTCTGTTTATTTATTGTGTCGAAATCCAGAACGGGGACAAGATGCCGAGAATAGGATTCGTGAGGCTACTGGTTCTGATACGGTATATTTTCATCGACTGGATTTGAGTGATCTCAATCAGGTCAGAGAATCAGCCAAGTCATTGTTGTCGAAGATTGAGAAAATTGATGTGTTCATCCACAACGCCGGTATCTTACCCCTCAAAGAAATGCGCTCCGCACAAGGGCACGAACTGACCCTGGCGACCAATCTGCTGGGTCATCATCTACTCACTCGACTTCTGTGGTCTAAATTGACAGGGAGAATGATTTTGGTGTCCTCTGGCGGTATGTATTTTTCACCGCTTAGCACCAAGCAACTTTTTGCCGCACGGTTTCCCAAATTTGATGGTGTTAGACGATATGCACTCACAAAGAGAGCACAGGTCGCCCTTACAGAAGTCTGGGCCAAGAAGGGGGCAGAGCAGGGACTCATCGTGCATTCGATGCATCCTGGCTGGGTAGCAACACCGGGAGTGGAGCATTCTTTACCTGGGTTTTGGAAACGAATGGAGCATAGACTGAGGCAGCCAGATGGTGGTGCTGACACTGTGATTTGGCTCAGTTGTGGAACAACCCCTTTGAATAGCAGTGGGCTCTTCTGGTTTGATCGAGAGAATCGAAAGACCCATGTATTGCCATGGCAGTCTCATTCAATGAGTGAAAAAAAGAAATTGTGGAACAAGCTAGAGGAAACTGTTGCACCCTATGTACAGGATCCGTCGTGACATCCAAAGAAATCGGATTTTGGGCACTGACATTCAAGGTTCTGTGGATTGTGACCTTGACGCAGGCAGGGGAGCGGGCTTGGATCAGTGCATTGGCTGTATGGGGATATACACTTGCATGTGGCTCTAGACAGGACAAATACATTTGGCGAGTGGTGGTTGCCGGAATATTGTGTTCGCTTGTGGGAGACGGAGGACTTGGGTTTTTGGGGGTCCTACAAACGCCAGACGGATCAACGCTCGATGTTCCTCCTTTATGGCTCATTGGATTGTGGGCTGCCTTTGCAACACTGCTTCCGATTTGCTTCCGCTGGCTCTACAACCGGTTGTGGTTAGCGGGCGTTTTGGGTGCCGTGAGTGGTACGGTATCCTATGTGTCTGGCGGAAAGTTGGGTGCGTTGATGGTGAGTGGGGATGGACTGGTTTGGATTGCTTTAGAGTGGGGACTCGCCCTACCTCTGTTGATTTGGTTGGCTCAGAAGGGAGAAGTGAATGTCGTTAAGACGACGGATTCTCCGGCTGCCTAAGCGACTGTTGCAAGGTGTACAGTCCGAAGGTGGATCTGATGTTTGTATCGTACAACCACATGCGGAACTGAAATCAACACAATACACGATCGATGATTGGGAACCTTATTATTCGTTCCTCTGGGATTGGACGTCTTGGAAGAAGGCCCTGATGTTTGATTTTTCCACGGACGATTGGCTATCCGCTATTGAAATACTGGCAGACGGAATTTATCGAATCCCCATATTCAATCCGGATTTCCTACACCGATTCGCCGATGAGATTGAACAGCTGGAGCGGTGGTCACTGGAACATCAAGTGTCGTTACAACCACCCAATTCCATGCATGATTACGGTATCGAGATGCGGCTCATTGGTATAGATACTGTATTGCAGCAATTCACAACGGAGGTTGCAGATCGAATTGTCTTGGAACTCTTTCCAGAGATTCGTGATGGTGGAGTGGATCATCACCACGCGTTTTCGGTAACCTACGGTGATGATCACAATCGTTCGTTGGGTTTTCATGCGGATGATTCTGAAGTGACCTTCAATTTTTGTTTGGGTGGTGAGTTCATTGGTTCTGACTTGTATTTTCAAGGACGCCGCTGTTTCAACCACATGCAAACTGATCACAGACCTGAAGAGCACGTTGAAATTGAACAAATACCGGGTACCTGCATTGTACACGCGGGATTGCACAGGCATGGTGTGTTGCCGATTCTTCAAGGCAATCGACGTTCTCTG
>CAJWHX010000319.1 GCA_913040875.1 uncultured Pseudomonadota bacterium
CTGAAGATACCACAGAGATCATTGTTGAATCGGACAGTTTCGATCCGGTACACGTACGGATAACGGGACGGGCGCTTGGACTCCACACGGATGCGTTGGCGAGGTTTGAGCGTGGTTCAGACCCCGAACTTGCCATTGTTGGTGCGGGAAGGGTTGTTGGTCTACTGGAAAGTGTCGGTTGGGAACTAGATGGTGAGACTACACAAGTGGGCTCTTGGGATGCAAGTCGTCAGGACATCTCCTTTGATGTCGCTGATCTCAATCGGTTCTTGGGCACAAAGTTATCGCCTGCAGAGATCAACGAACGCTTACAACGATATGGATTTCTCGTAGAGGTTCAAGAGACCAGTTTCAATAGCAGTGTACCTACTCATCGGATGTGGGACGTACATACAGTTTTTGATATTTATGAAGAGATTGCAAAGTCCGTTGGATACAATAGCATTCCCACCATCTTACCCAAGATTGATAAGGGCGCACTGCCTTCAAAACTCGAACAGCATCGAGATCTTGTGGAAAACGTTTTGATAGGTTCAGGGTTCTTGGAAGTCATCACCGATGGGTTCTATGGTCGTACTGAGTTTGATAAACTTGGGTTGCCGAGTGATCATATATTGCAACAGCATGTTGAGACACAGAACTCGTTGGACAAAGGGTATTCTTTGCTAAAGAACAACTGTCTATTGCAAGCGGTGGATTGTGTCCGCAAGAATATGCATAGAAATTACAGCAATATTAAAGTCTATGAATGGACGCGGACGTTTCACCTCAATCCCAGTTCTGAAAACGGAGTCTGTGATGAGCAGCCGATACTGTGGGCTGTGGTATCCGGTGCTGAGAGAGTACCAACTTGGCAAGGGAGAGCACCTGTTGCCTCTCCACTGTACCTTAAGGGATTGGTGGCGGAATTGTCCAATCAGTTGGGTCTGGACTTGACTGTGAGAGTGGAAAAGGAAACGCACGTTTTGTCACCATTGCTCCATCCACACAGGCAAGCGAGCATTTGGTTGAGCGAACACTGTGTTGGCGTATTGGGAGAGATCCATCCGCGTATCTGTAAAGAGTTCAAAATCAAGCGGGCTAGACCTTGTTACATTGAACTCTCGCAGGATATTTTGGTACATGAATCCAGAGGCAGTTCTTATGTGTTGCCTGCTATCCATCAGCCGCTTGTTCGCACCGTGGCATTTTCATTGCCGGGACAGGTAGAAGCCTCTAGTATTCAGCAGACGTTGGCTTCTGTAGGCGCAACAGTCTCCATAATTGATTTGTTTGCTTTTGAAGATGAGGCAGGAGCGCAACGGGCAATTACATTTGAAATGATGTTTCCAAATCCAGAAGGTACTCTGAGTGCTGAGCTTTGCAATCAACGTCTTCAACAGGCTTTGGACGCAGTGTTGAGTACATATTCAGAGTGTGGCGTAAAACACCGTTAATCCGTCCGAATAGTACGATGACAATCGTTTGTCGTAGTAAGGCGAGAACTTAATTTGGAGGTCACTTATGAACTGGTTTGCGGATTTATTTGGATTTGTTGAATCGGCTGGGGCAGTAAGAACGCATTTGTCTGTAGACGGAGAATGGATGAGTTCAGCGGTTAACGGCGCTCGATATCGTTCTGGAACACTCAGTACCCCGAGCTTACAATCTTTGAAAGAGAGAGCAGGTATACTACTGAATCAGGCTTCGCAAAAGAACAGAACAACCTTGAGAGAAGTTGTTGCGGATGCTCAAACGTTACACAAAGATCCAAACAATCGGGGCGCAATATTTCAAGTTGCATCTCAATGCAATCTATTGGAAATGGTTGGACCGTCTGTGACACCAGAAGCTGGTGTGACAGGATACTATTATGATCGAACGCAAGGGCCTGCTTGTGCCATCGCTTGTGGTGCCGGCACTGTGTATCGAAACTACTTTGTCCCGTTGACGGGACAGGTTGGTCAAACCGCTGCTTTACAAGTGGATACAATGAAGAATCTAGAGTCGGCGCTCGGTGGGGACCTTTGGTCGATGAGAAATGGGTATCTGTTGCCCACAGTTGCAACGTTGCAAAGTATGTCAGAGCGTCTACAAGCGACACCAGAACAATGGATGGATTGCATTCAGATCGGTGTGCACAAGAATGTTCAAGTAACCCTGAGTTCTGACCCAGATCAGATTGTACATCAGTTGTACTGTTCTGCAATGCCGGTGTCGTACTCTGGTATATCATATGATATCTGGGAGCCGCTTGGGCGATTGGTTCTCAATGCTGCTTATGAGTTGTCTGTACGTGTAGCCGTAGAACATGCACAGGAAACGGGTTGCAAAACACTATTCTTAACCTTGCTTGGTGGAGGGGCTTTTGGCAATCCAACCGAGTGGATTACCGATGCGATATTAAGAGCACTTCAGATTGTAGAGTTTTCAGGATTGGATGTCGCCGTGGTTTCCTACGGGAGATCTCAGCCAGCTGTACAGGAGATGGTAGACACTTGGAGTGCATTGGACAGTTCTCAGAGGTGACCTTTGTGTGTGATGGATACAGCTGATTGCAGTCTGATTTTCAACGGCTGAAAATCGAAAGGAAAATCGAAAGAAACATTAGATGCCTCAGGATTCTTTCAATGAGACTGACGATCAATAACCACTGGAAAAAAAATCACATATCCAATACCCTTGAATCCTGTTACAAGTACAGAAACCATCATAAAAGAGGTGTCACAATGTTACTTTTCTTTGCTGCCTGTTTCCATAAACCACCAGTGGCGGAGTACAATCTAAAACCGGTTGCAGAAGAAACGATGGATATTGCTCATCCGACAGCCACTTTGCTGGACTACTCAATTGTTGCGACAGAGAAATCATCCAGTAAAGGAAGATACTCTGATGTACAAATGCGCTATCAACCTGTTTTACAAGATCCCGCCGTCATGACCGTTCGCTACTATGTACTCAGTACTGATCCATGTCGGATTGATGTGGAGTTGTTGTCAGACAGTGGATTGATTCCACCGGTACTGTTGAATGAATGGGCTTCGGAATCGACACTCAGTGCTTTGGTGTGTGAATCCCAAAGCAAGTGACACCATCAATTCAAAGATGGGTAAATACATTCAATTCGGTATCATTAAATGGTTTAACGATTATCATCACATCAAAATTATGAGGTATACAATGAAATACGCACTAATCGCTTTGTTTGCAATCGCCTGTTCAGATTCCGAAGATCCAGCTTCGTCAGAGCCAGTCGCAGCCGATCAAAAGGCTGAAATGAAACCCAATGCACCCAAAGGTCAGGGACATGATGCTCACGGAGATTCCCATGGACAAATGGATCATTCTAAGAAGGATGCAGGAGCCCACATTGGACCTGTTCCTGAAGGGGCAAAGGTTTTCTTTGTGTCTCCAAAAGACGGTGAGACGGTGACATCTCCAGTTCAAATACAAATGGGGATAGAGGGCATGGTAATCGAGCCCGCAGGTGGGATTAAAGATGGTTCAGGACATCATCATCTCATCGTTGATGCTGATCCAATCCCGAAAGGGACTGTGGTACCAGCAGACGAGCAACACTGGCATTATGGAAAGGGACAGACAGATGCACAGCTGACCTTGGCGCCAGGGCAGCATACGTTGCAATTGCAACTCGCCAATGGGGTCCATCTTTCGTATGGTGAACAGATGAGTTCGAAGATCACCATTACCGTTAAGTAAAGACCAAATCCAAATGTTGATCGTTTGAGATTACGACAGCATTGATTGAATGGATTGCCAAAGTTCATTCAATCGGTGCTGTATGTTGTTTTTTGTAAGAGGGATACTTTCGACGTCGTTGACCCGTTGGATTGCCTCGAAGTAAAATTTGATTTTGGGTTCTGTACCACTGGGACGAGCGATGACTCTTTCTTGGTTTTCAAGCCAATAGACCAGCACATTGCTCTTAGGCATGTCCGTGATGGGCAGAGTGACTCCTTGTTCAGAACGTTCGAGTGTAAGGTAGTCTTCCATTTTGAGGATATGGGAACCACCAATCGCAACCGGAGGATTGCTACGTAGAGTATTCATCATATTGGCGATATCTTGTTTTCCGCTGATTCCGGGGCGTTTAATGGAGTGTTGGGTTGAAAGACTCAGACCGTATTGTACTGCAATTTCATCCAATACATCCCACAAGGTAGCGCCTTGTTCTTTGTAGTGAGAGATAATATCTGCCATCAGCAACAACGCAGATACCCCATCCTTGTCCTGAACCAAACCACCAATCGAATACCCAAGCGCCTCTTCGTATCCAAGGAGTAAAGGTTGCCCCGTGTGCTCTCTGTGTTTCAATCCTACGTTTGCTAGCCACTTGAAACCAGTCAATGTACAAGCGTACTGGATACCAAAATCGTCAGCCATCTGCTTCAGTTGAGAGGAGGACACGATCGTGTTGGCGAGGAGCGTATCTGGATGTAAGGATTGGATGGTGCCCAAATGATAGGCGAATCCCAAGCCGACTTGATCGCAAGTC
>CAJWHX010000320.1 GCA_913040875.1 uncultured Pseudomonadota bacterium
ATGCGCATGAAATTTGTCAAGGTTGTGTCTAAATTGAGAAAAGGACTTGGACGTACTAAGTTTTTACAACACAATTGATGTATCACAGGCGTTGTAAAAATCCATTGTTCCCTTCTTTGAGGAGTCTCTAATGTTGCTATCTGTTTTAACCTCCGTAGCATTTGCATTTGCACCATCTCATACGACATGGATAGGGGTTGAGCCCAATAGACTTGTCACGTTTAATCCTTCAGTGCAGGATCGTTTACGGAATCAACAATACTGGGCGAGTTTTACAACGGTACATCCAACATGGCAGGCTCGTTTTGATGAAAACAGCGGTAAACCCTACCGTATGTGGGGTGCTGGGATCCCTTTTAACACGACTTCAGAGCCCGCGTTACTCTCTCAGCTGTTGCCGTTTTTGGACTCTCATGAACTCATTGGTTTAAAAGCCAGTCAAGTGTGGAGTTCTGATTTCGGAGTCGATTCCCAAACCGACAGGGTATACGTACAGCTTCAACAAGTAGAGGCCTTGTTGAACCCGGTTTGGAATGACATCTCTCGTACAATGCACAGTACTGTACCGGTGTGGAGACGTGGTGTAAAAGCACGGTTTCATCAATCTAAACTGACGATGCTTGGTGTTGATGTTCTGTCTATGGTGAATGAGGGTGCTGATGAGTATTCTGTAGATGTAGAAGCCTCAGAGGCCCTTTTAGCGGCGATTCAATCTGTCACACCAGATACCTTTCATTGGGGGTCTCAGGCTTCTTTGATGTGGTTGCCCCTCGAAGATACTGCCGTGGACCATCCGAAAGGAATGGATGCTAGATTGGTTTGGGAGGTTCGCTGGGAAACTCAAAGCCCTAGGGGGAAGTGGGTTGCCTTTGTTGATGCCGAAACACGAAACATTTGGAATGTATACAATGAGGTTCGATATTTAGACGGTACGCTTCATGCAGAACACGATATCCGCACAGTTGGTGATGGCTTGACGGTGTCGCCGTTGAGTGAACTCAATATTCTTGGCTCTGAACTTCGGACCGACTTTGAAGGAGCCTATTCTGTGGCAGATGAAGATATTCCGGAAGATACTGTTCTCAGTATACTGCTCGATGGTCGAAGAACCCAAGTCAACAATATAGCGGGGGACGAAGCCACATTTGACGTGACAGGTGGAGAGGAGGTTTGGACATCTACTGAGGATATCTTGCCAGAACTCGATCAGTATGTATTCCAAAATCACATTTATGAGTGGGCAACCATATGGGCGCCGCAGATTTCCAACAATTGGACCAGTTCAACGATTTACGTCAATGAAGACGATGTGTGCAACGCCTATTTTGATGGAGAGTTGCATTTCTATAGAGAAGGTGGTGGATGTAACAATACCGGTCGCATTGCGGATGTTTCCTATCATGAGTGGGGTCACGGATTTCATTACTACAATCTTCTATCGGGAGAGTACGATGGTTCGATGAGTGAAGGAATTGCAGATTCAATTTCATTCCTTCAAACTGAAGACAACATCATGGCCCCAAATTTCGGAACAAATGGTGGCTATATTCGAGATGTTGCACCCAACTATTCCTATCCAGAAGACATCGTGAACGAAGTCCATCAAGACGGTTTGATTTTTGCTGGAGCAATGTGGGACTGGTGGCAACAGCTGCGTGGAGATATCGGCGAAGATGCTGCATATGAAACAGTGGTTCCTGTTTTTGTGTTGGCACTACGAGCAGGACCGACCATTCCAACAGTCTTTGATGAGTTTATCTTTGCGGATGACGACAATGCGGATTTGAGTGATGGTACACCCAATCAGTGCTCCTTAATTGACGCATTTTCTTTGCACGGTTTGGGTCCAAATGGGGGGGCTGGTTTACTGTCTTTGACCCATGAAGACCTGGGAAATCAAGCGGGTGGCTCTCTCAGTATTGAAGCAGAGATAGCACAGTTTGCAGAGGATTGTCTGGGTGCCACTCCAGAGACTTCAACTGTGTACTTCTCATGGGATGGCGGGCTGTCTTGGGAGGAAGAACCCCTTACACTCACAGAAGACTCAATTGTAGGAGATATCCCCAAATATTTGGATAGTGGAATTGTTCAGTACTATGTTGAGATGGAGGATTCTGATGGGAATCGCACAACGGTTCCAGCAGATGGTGATCGCCATCCCTTTACCTTTTATGTTGGTGAACTCGAAGAAGTGTACTGCAATGACTTCGAGGCCGATGACGGTGGCTTCACTCATTCTCTACTTGCGGGTGAAGATCGCGAAGGCGCCGATGATTGGCAATGGGGTATACCTGCTGGTTTGGGTGGTGACCCAGACTTTGCTGCATCCGGAGACTATGTATGGGGCAACGACTTAGGGGGAGAAGTCAACGGTCAGCAGTACAACGGAGAATATCAAAATGATAAGCACAATCAGCTGTTGTCTCCAAGTTTCGATGTTTCGGATTATGAAGAGATCGTCCTTACATACGACCGATGGCTGAGTGTGGAAGATGGATTTTATGATCAAGCTACCATAACGATGAATGGTGAAGCGGTTTGGTACAATCATGCTTCTGCAGAGAATATCGGAGATGAGCATCATGAAGACGAACAGTGGCAAAACCACTCGATGTTACTGGATGTGGATGACAGTGGACAGGCACAGTTTTCTTGGGAGATCACCAGTGATCAAGGGTTAACGATGGGTGGTTGGACCATTGACAATGTGTGTGTGTATGGCGTGCCAAAATTAGTAGAGGCACCATTGGATGGTGAAGACGAGGAGAAAATTTTTGCTGGGTGTCAATCTGTCTCTATGGATACCTTGTCATGGTCTATACTGGGATTGGGACTTATAGGATGGCGTCGTCGTAAATCAATGTAAGGAGTATGGAAGATGCTGGTTTGGTGGTTAACATTGTTTGTGGGTGCTGAACCACTGAATCCACTTTCAATATCGCTGGACCGAGAGATAGAAGATCAGGTGCTGTTGCAGCTGCAATCGCTAGAGGTCCAGCAAGTAGATGAGGTTCTAGAGTCTTTTGAAGAAACGGTATTTCCAAGTGCACGTGTACGCTATGAATTGGGCCTTCAGTACTATCAAACGAACAATGTGTCTGCCGCAGAGGTACAGTATCAAGAGGCATTGAAGATTGATTCGGAGTACGGACCGGCGTTGTATGATCTCGCAGAGATCTTATTGATGCGTGGTGAAATCTCACTCGCAAAACAACATTTCATGACTTTACAACAACAAGTACATCAGCATTGGGCCATTTCGTATCGACTGGCTCAGATTTCGGCAGGTGAACGGCAAACCAAACAAATGGAACTCTATCTCAAGCGGGCGCTTAGAGAAGGTATGCCCAGTCAAATCTTAATAGATGATAAAGTACAATGGCAATCGTATTTACAGCAACCGACTGTCGCTCTGTCGATGGAGTTTCTTTTATCTGCATTGGGTCACGATTCGATATGGAAAGAATTGCGACCCGTTTCAAAATAGTACCTCTCTAAAAGTAAAAGCCCCACCAATGAGGTAGGGCTCTATCGATGATGATCGGAATAGAGATTAGTGCTCTTCATCCTCATCAGAGTCTGCAATCATCGCTTCTGTTGTGAGAAGTAGACCAGCAATGGAGGCTGCATTTTCCAAAGCCGATTGTGTCACTTTACCTGGATCCAAGATACCAAACTCAGGCATGTTACCCCACCTTTCATTGCGAGCATCATATCCAAAAGTGTGGTCGTCACTTTGCTTGACACGGTCCACCACCACTCCGGACTCTCCACCAGCATTCGAAACGATCTGACGTAATGGCCCTTCGACTGCACGCTGCACGAGTTTAACGCCAGATTGTTCAGCGTCACTGAGTTTGGAAATGTCTGTTTCCTTCAATGTTTTGGCAGCATGAATCAATGCGACTCCACCACCTGGAAGTACACCGCCGACATGAACTCTAGAGGAGTTTTCCTCTTCTCGAGTAGGAACGACAGCAGCGCGTACAGCATGGATAGCATCTTCTAAGAGATACTTCTTTTCTTTCATTTTTACTTCTGTTTTTGCACCCACGTAGATGACAGCGGTACCACCTTGAAGTTTAGACTTGCGCTCTTGTAGTTTTTCTTTGTCATAGTCAGAAGTGCTGTTTGCAATTTGATTTTCGATTTGCTTACAACGCGCATCGATGTTTTCTTTATCACCAGCACCACCGATGATACTTGTGTGGTCCTTAGATATGGTGACTTTTTTGGCTGTTCCCAAATCTCCGATGCCAATATCTTTCAGATTGTGCCCTTTTTCTTCTGACACCATCGTTGTTCCTGCTAGAACAGCGATATCCTCAAGCATTTGTGTTCGGCGATCTCCGAATCCTGGTGCCTTGATGGCTGCCCATTTGAGCTGATACTGCAATCGGTTCATCACGAGCATATTTCTAGCGGCCCCTTCTACATCTTCAGCGATGATGAG
>CAJWHX010000321.1 GCA_913040875.1 uncultured Pseudomonadota bacterium
TCACTGACGATGCAAGACCCAGATAGGCTGATGTCAATAAAGAACCGAGCCATGAAATCGTCATCAATCCATGCCATTTGAGTTGTTTTGTTTGCTGGAATCTCAGTAAAGACACCGCAATTAATGGCAACCAGAATTGACTAGAGAGATACCAGCTCCCTTCTAGAATGGCATTGAGCATACTACCGCTTAGTCCAAAAATCAGTCCTGCACACCAAGATGCTACTGGGCCGACCCCCCAAGCAAGGGCACACCAACGAGCGCTCCAAATGTTGAGTCCAATGGATATGGTGACCAACAGACTGATCAATATCGGAATCGGAATGATGTCGTGGTTGACCCAGAAAAGAATAAACCACAACCATGAGTCGACGTGACCTATTGGTGCTTCTAAGGGGAAGTTAATGTGTGTGAACATTCCTTCAGTTAAATGTTGAGTCCCTTCAGCCAACCAGAACACACCGTATAAGTCGAAGTGTCTGGAGATATTTGTCGTTGGATCTACAATCAACGGCCATGTTGCCATACATGCAATCAACAGCGATATTAAGAGTGCTGTTGTGTTTTTCTTGAAATCCATATTGAAATGCCCATGAAGTGTACAATCAAGATTGACCATAAGGCAATAATCCATTCTCTATCGGTAACCATGAGATTGTTAACAAAATTATTCTGGTGTAATGCTGTTCGCCGAGCTGTCCATTTATTGTTGACTTGTTTGACTTGAAACCCAATTTCTATTGATGAGGTGTTGGGTATGCTCAACAATCCATCAAATAGGGGTTGAGATACCTGAGAGGAACCAATGTACAGTCGTTCACTTTCTCCAATCGGGCCAATATATTGACAGGTCCAAATATTATCTTCTACGCCATCAAAGGCATATTGCTGTCCATCTCCACACTGCATTGGAATCCAAGAGTGACCCTTTCTTATCTTTGCCCCGACATCATTCAGATTGTTTGGCTTGAGTATTTTTAACGTCAAAATGGGTCGGTCCCCAAAATTTGCAGAAGCATCATTGGGATAAAACGCCATGTGAACCAAGAACAGAATGAACATAAAAATGAAACCCCAAAAACGATTCTACAGCTCAGTAAATGTTGTACGTTGCAAAAACAACTTAGTATTCCGTATGGGGATGGGATGCAAAATTAGGCTGGGGTGCCGGCCTTTGACGGCAATCCAATGGTGTGAACGGTTCAGTCTTGTTTCGGAAAGACAGACTTTGCCATCGTTGTCCTCTGCTAAAAATGGTGTATATCCTTTACCATTGCCCTTTTGTCCAGCAATGATTCCAACTTCTATGTGGTTGGGTGGTTCATTCAAAGTGTTGGGCACATCCGGCAGTAGGGGAGCCAATGGATCCCAACCCAATTCGTGCAAAGGAATCCATCGTCTCACAAACTCTGCCATTTCTGCGCCTTGATTTGGCGGTGCAATCATGACGAGCGTATTGATTGGTGTGTCTGGAAACAATGTCAGGACAGCCCGAATGAGTAAGCCACCCATGCTGTATGTCACGACATCGATAGACGTTGCTCCAGTGTCTTCCAGCGCCTCCATAATCTGAGTGTGAAGTTGGCGAGCATTGTACTCAAGAGTGTGGAGGTGAAGTCCAAATGTAGGTGTAAATCGCGCTTTATAACCGAGATCTACAAGAGTACTGGAGAGCCACCACATGGACACTCCGGTACGAAGGAATCCATGTAGACAAAACAATAAACGGTCGTTGTACATTAGGCAGATTGTTTGTCTTTGGCTTTCGTCGGTTTGGCATTCCAAACTCGAGTTGACAGCATCAATCCTAGAATTCCGATGGCGACCATTGATATTGGCCATGCAGTCCAATTGGTTGGATCTGTTACCGGTCCCGTTAATGCACCATCGGCTGTAAAATCTTCTTTGGGAAGAACCATCCCATAGGTCAGAGACATGACACCTGTACCCAAATATACAAATCCATCGATAATTCCGACTGCGATACCGACATTCTTTTTACCACCGAAATCCATCGAGGCTGTACCAGAGAGCATTCCGTGTACACCGATTACACACATGGATGCAAGGATACAAACGATACCTGCTGGAGAGAGAGTGACAGAATCGCTGATTTGCATGACTGGCATGTCGAGTGTGAAGTATAGCGCGATAGAGAAGACGACTACTCCACCGTACAGAATCGCGGCGACCGGTCCACGACGAGATTGGAAGATTCGATCGGATATGATTCCAGCGATGACACCACCCATAATCCCTGCAATACACAAAAACATACCCCAGTGGTCGTAGATAAAGTCTCCTTTGAGGTGAAGACTAATATCGGTTTGTTTTGCAAAGGTTCGATACCACTGCATTGGAGCTTGTCTGATGAATCCACTACAGAATTCAATGCAGGCGATTGTGATGATCACTGGATTGCTCATCATCTTCTTGAAGACTTCAAGAGGAGGGAGTTGAGGACCATCATCGCCGGAAGAAGCATCGGCGGTATCGAAGTCTTCGACACCGGCTTCTCCTGGTGAGTTTTGTACCAAAAGGAAATCCGCTACCCAAAAGATGCACAGCAGAACGGCTGGGACCAAGAATACTGCAATTGCACCCATTCCGATATCTGTGTCACCATTGACCAATAGTGCATCTGGACCAGCAGAAAAGCCGTTGACAATCGCGTATCCCCAGTCAAAAGCAAAGTAAATGCCCAAAGAAATCAGAATACCGAAAATGGCACCAAAAACACCCCGCTCACGTACGTGAAACCATGGTGCGTTGCACTTTACGACCGCGATGGCGCCAAAACTTTGGAAATACATATTGATTCCATACAGTCCAGCAAAGACTTCTACGAAATTTTCAGCCACAAATGTTGCGAGAGGTCCCTCACTAACAAGGTTCCATGTAGCTAAACCCATCAATAGGTTTGCGACAGCAGCACCAGCCGCTCCAGTCAAAATGGCTTTTCGACCTCCGAATCGGTCTGCTAGGGGACCATTTAATAAGAACGCTGATCCATAGACCCATACACCAACGGTAAAGATAAATCCAAAGTCATCATTGCCCATCAAGGCACCACCACTGGGATCGGTCATTTCTTCAAACGCGAACTTTGAAACTTTTAAGTTGTAGCGACCCATATACAAAAATGCATAGGTCAATCCAAGTGGTAACCAGTTCATGACACGACGTTTTTTAAACGCATCAGAGTGATTGATACCCTCAACCGCCGGTAATCGGCCAATAACAAAGCCTACAACCGCCAGTAGCATTCCAATGGCAATAATTTCACTGTTCATCGTATAGTCCCCCATGAAATATAGAGATGAAAAAACCCAAATTATGAGTTATTTTTGGTAGAGTTGTATACTGATAAAGGGACAAACGTCAACGAGCATCGTGTGAATAACTGATGACGTTTCATTAGTAAGTGTGAATCATCATCAAACCAATTTCATGTCATGGAGATTTGTGTTACCCCTTTTGTAACCAATAAATTAGTGAAAGACCCCTGGAGAATGCCAGTGCAAGAAGGCGTAGTTGAACGGTTTGGAAAATATGAGCTGCTCGAAAAAATTGCTGCTGGTGGTATGGCAGAAGTTTTTCGCGCTCGTTCACGTGGTGCCGCTGGATTTGAAAAGATTTTGGTGATCAAGAAGATCTTACCGAAGTTGGCTGAAGATGAAGAGTTTCAGACGTTGTTTCTGGATGAGGCAAGAATCGCAGTTCAATTGATGGATGTTAATATCGTGCAAGTCTATGACTTAGGCGAGATTGATGGTCAATACTTTATGGCGATGGAATATGTCGATGGTATTGATCTCAGTAAACTCATGCAAAAGACCCGTAAACTTAAAGGGACATTTCCCATCCATTTGGCACTGTTCATCATCAGTGAAGTACTGAAAGCGCTTAATTTTGCCCACAACCGCAAAGATGAGCAGGGAAAGGGGCTCAATATTGTGCACTGTGACATTTCGCCCCAGAACATTTTGATTTCTCGGTCTGGTGAAGTGAAACTAACGGACTTCGGAATTTCAAGAGCCGCTTTCCAAATGGAAGAACAACATCAGGTCATTCGCGGAAAGTACGCTTATATGGCCCCAGAACAGGTCGAAGGACGTGTGTTAACAGGACAAACAGATATCTTTGCGTTGTCGATTGTCCTATGGGAACTTCTTGCTGGAAAACGGTTGTTTAAGTCGAAAGAAAAGGCGCAAACACTCAACAATGTTCGCAAAGCCTTCATACCCTCTTTACACAAAGAACGTACAGAGATTTCTCAAGAGTTGGAAGACGTCGTTTCCTTCGGGCTCAAGAAGAATTTAAAAGAACGCTATCCAAACGCGCTTCGGATGCTCGAAGCGTTGAGTTCAGTCATGAGTAAAGAGGGGTATCGGGCAACCAATAACGACTTGGCCCAGTTTCTCCGAGAGTTAGAAGAGCAG
>CAJWHX010000322.1 GCA_913040875.1 uncultured Pseudomonadota bacterium
GTGAGGTAGAATCTAAGTTTGAGGCCCCAGACGTAGTAAACTCAATGAAAGCCGCACTGGTCGAAAGCAAGCGAAAAGACTTGGAGTGGCTCGATGACGCAGAGATGCCACTCACCGACAAAGGATGGCGCTCTCCAAGCACACTCGGCTTGGCATTGCTAGCAGCCTTAAAATGGGGAGACAACATCGCGCTCGCCATAGAGAAAGGGGCTAGAGTATCCGGTGACTCTGATGCAGTCGCCAGTATGACCGGAATGTTTCTGGGGGCTCTACATGGAGTGTCGAAGTTACCCAACACGTGGCTCTCTGCATTGCCGGCAAAAGAAGACATTCGAAAAAAGGCACACAAACTCGCCAAAGCCGTTCAGCAAGAAATTGTAAGCATCGGAGCTCAAATCCGAGGTCTCTATGAGAAGGGCGGAAGCTTCAGCAACGCCAATCTACAAACCAATACGCTAAAGATCAGTGTTCCCAGTGGAGATCCAGTTCTCCTTGATGCCATCACCACGCTGTCCAAATCGATTGGTGAACCACTCATCTATGAGGAAGGCACAATCAATATCGTTATCGGCCGTGCCCTCATCCCCAATGATGTGCGTCACGCCACCAGTTTGCACCTACCCAGACCAGAAGGACTGCAACAACGCTCTCGCGATGTATCATTGACCCCACCCCCATCCTCAGGTAAAGGCAATGTCCGCACTTCTGTTGAATATCCACTTGGAGTCGACTGGGTACTCAAGGACATCGGTCCACGAAAAGGCTCCTTGGGCTGCACCTTTGCACCCGGTAAGAAGGCTCGGTCTATGTTTGGTAAACCATGGGACCGTTCACTCTCGCTGGATTTAGATCGATTGCGATCCTTTCACAATTGTGACGCACTGGTCTCTCTAATCCAAGACTTTGAGCTGCAAAGGTTGAAAATCCCAAAGCTCGTTGAAGAGGCAGAGGCTCGAGGCATTGCCATTTATCGTTCAGGGATCATCGATGGATCTACACCGACACTTGAACAGGCCCTTGCGATCGTACAATTTGCAAAATCGATGAGCCGTAGCGGCCACAATGTCGTCTTTCACTGCAAAGGTGGACTGGGTCGTGCAGGTACATTGTGTGCCTGTACAATGGTCGCACTGGGCCATCATCCCAAAGAAGCCATCCTGGAAACACGCAAGCATCGCAAAGGTGCCATTGAAAACAGCACACAAGAACAATTTGTACATCAATTCGCACAGTATCTTGCGTCTCAATGACCTCCACAACAGTATCTGAAGCGCTTGGACACGAACTCTTTAAACAAGGAGATTATGCCGGCGCCGTAGTGGCTTATCGAAAAGCCTTATCTGAATCTCCCAAAGCTGAACTGTTTCATCATCTGGGACGAGCACTCAGCCGACTTGAACGATGGGAAGAAGCCAAATTTGCATACGAAGAAAGTCTTGAACTGAACCCCTTCGTCGCGGTTACCAGAAACAATTTGGGTATCGTATTGAAAGAAATGGGGCAGCTGTTCGAATCTGAAAAGGTCTTAAGAGATTTACTTTCTGATGACCCGTGGAATATCGATGTGGCAACCAACCTCTCTGGGGTGCTACTGGAACAAGGTCGTCCAGATGTGGCTCTTGAACTTCTCAGCCCAATCGTTCGTCGTGCCGGTCACCACTCCGTAGGCTGGGACACACTGGGAGCATGCTTTTTGGATGATGGCGACTTAGACGTGGCACTCGCCTGCTTTGCACGGGCCCATGAACAAGCGCCGTTGAATCCCACACCATTGCTTCATCTGTTCGCCCCTCTTTTTGAACGGGACCTCAATCAGGCGACCGCATTACTGAACCACGGTCTACAAACACATCCCGACAGATGGGACTGGTCATGGATGGTTCACTGTATTTTAGAGTGGAACAACCAGCACAGCGTCTTACAAAACACAGAATCTATTCCACCGCACTGGATCGACTCCTGGCAGTATGCCATCAAAGAACGTCTTGACTCTACGAAACTCTTTTCGACCACAGCCAGTACATTGCGCTATGCCCTAAGTCTGTGTACAGTAGATGGACTGTGCATGGAATTTGGGACTCGATTTGGAACCTCTGCTCGGATTTTACAAGAAACAAACCCCTACCCACTCTTTGCCTTTGACTCCTTTGAGGGACTACCTACAGCATGGCACACTGTTCCAAAAGGCGCCTATTCAACCGGTGGATACGTTCCTGATTTGGGTGATTCAATTCATCCGGTTGTCGGTTGGTATTCTGAATCCCTCCCCCCCTTCATGAGTCACAATCAAGGTCCCATCCGTCTACTTCATATCGATTGTGACCTCTACTCGAGTACCAAAGATGTATTCGACCAGGTTTATGACAGACTGGTTCCGGGAACCGTCATCATATTTGATGAATACTGGAATGGTCCGCACTGGCGAGAAGATGAGTGGAAAGCATGGCAAGAATGCTGTCAAAACCACAACCTGAAATACGAATACCGTGCCTTTACTTTACTGACTCAGCAGGCAGTGATACAAATTGTATAATGTGTCTATCCAATGCAACCGATCGCACCCGAGCCGGCAATGAGTAAAAAAGAGACCCCAACAAATCCAGATCAACAGACACTACTCTGGAGCTTACAATCCCCTTCTAGTCTAGAAAAGGACACGTCGTCTTTGACTGATACGCCTACAATGGCAGATCTCTCGATGCGCATACCTCGGGATATATCTGAAGTTCCGACTCTCGTTGCAACGGATGATCATCCTACCCTCATTGCTGATCCAATACAAGAATCGGAAGTTTTGGCTGAGCGATATCGTGTCTTAGGAATTTTGGGGAAAGGTGGTATGGGCGAAGTACTACGGGTATTCGACCAAAAGTTCGAACGAACTTTAGCAATGAAAGTCATTCATGGTACCCTGATTCACTCTCCTCTCATTCAGCAGTTGTTCATCAAAGAAGCCAAAAGTACAGGTCTCTTGCAGCATCCAGGAACCGTCCCAGTACATGATTTTGGTACATTATCCGACGGACGTCTTTATTTTACAATGCAGGAAATCAAGGGCATCACGCTCAAAGAGGCCATCCAATTCGTACATCGGCATGGCCCTCCATCAGACTGGCTCACCATACACAATGACTGGAGTATCCACAGACTACTGGATGCATTTGAACGGATCTGTGAAACGATGGCGTACGCGCATAAACTTGGCATCATGCACCGCGATATCAAGCCCTCCAATTTTATGCTGGGAACCTATGGTGAGGTCTTGGTGATGGACTGGGGAATCGCAAAGATTTTACCACACGGTGAATCTCTATTTCCGGATGCCAACACCATCCGACCCAACGTTGGATCGGTGGTCGGAACTCCAGACTACATCGCACCCGAACAAGCGCGCGGTGAAAGTGCAGAGGTCTCTGCACAGAGCGATGTGTTTTCACTCGGTGCTGTCTTATTCGAAATCATCACCGGTAAAACCATCCGCCATGGCGACACGGATCGTTTCATGGACACCATTCATGAAAAGCCTCCTAGTCTTCCTGTCTCTGATGCCTTCTTACAAAGCATTTATGAACGCTGTACAACTCTAGACCCAGCCGGTAGATTTACAGATGCCGAAGCATTGCACAATGAATTGAGCAAATGGCTTGATGGAGAGTCCAAGCGACAAAATGCTCTCCTCTTGGTACAAAAGGCCAAGGAACATCATCGCAGTGTTTTGCAAAGCCATAGAACCATCAAACAGCTCAACCACCAAATCGAACAATGTAAAGAAGAGATCCAAAAGTGGTCTCCCATCGAAGAGAAAAATCGTCTGTGGCGCTTGGAAGATGAACGAGATGCCATTCAGCGGGAGGCTGATTACTCTGAAATCAATAGCATCGAATGGCTTCACTCTGCGCTGAACTATGCGCCGAACTTATCGGTTGCTCATCGAACATTGACTCGAATATATCACGCACAGAGACAACGTGCTTTACTCAGCATGGACCATCGTCAAGCAGATTTGATGCTGGAATTGATGCGATACCACGATAGAGGAGAATTTGAGACCTACTTGAGTGGCATGGGTTCTATGACATTTGACACGTTCATTCTTTCCGACTGGATCCTGTTAAAATTCGAGGAAACCCAACGCCGATTGCAGACGGTGGATTTGGGTGAACTAACCCAACGAACCACGCCTTTGTCTATTGGGTCCTATGTAATTCGCTCAATTCACAATCCCAAACATCAAGTTCCATTTTCGATTACACGGGATCAGCCTCACATTCAACTTGATCACATTGATCCTCCGCATCTAACAAACGAAGAGTGTTGGGTTCCAGGTGGGGTCTGTGTGATTGGAAGCCCATCCGAACCAAGCAATCCGCGTCGAAACGTACATCTCAACTGTTTTATTGTACAAAAGCATCCCGTCACCAACCGTCAG
>CAJWHX010000323.1 GCA_913040875.1 uncultured Pseudomonadota bacterium
TCATTCTCTTTCACCTAGTCTTTGGAGTCTGGAGACGAGATGCTGTTGAACAAACCCTCTCCGAAGCGCCAACCATCAAAACAGCGATCATGCAACAAAATGTCACGATGACACACAGATTGTCCCGCTCTCCATGGGTTGCCATTCGAGATTGGGGTAAACAAACCATGTCGATTCTGGATCAAAAACCAGATCTTGTCGTGTGGCCGGAAGGAGCGTTGGGAGGCCCCATCAATCCAGACGATGATCGTCCTGCGAAAGCCCTAGGGGGACGCTCTCTCAAGCAATTCTTTAGTGAACTATCCGATGAACACGATTTTCATTTTCTGATTGGTGGCGGGACAATCAATTTTCATGATGAGCTAGATGAGGACGGTTTTCCAACCTATACGGCGTACAATTCCTGCTATCTCTTTGATGATGGTGGTGAAATCACAGGCCGATACGACAAAATGGTCCCTCTACCGTTTGGTGAATACATCCCCTTTGCAGAAACGTTTCCCATCTTGAGGAAATGGATCAAAGGTCCAGGCAACTTCAGAGCAGGAACAGAAGTCACCTACTTCAACGCCAAAACACCGACTCTGGACTATACCTTTTCGACACCGATTTGCTATGAAGCGATCCTCAACTATCAAATGCATAAAATGTCTGATGCGGATCTATTCATCAACATCACCAATGACGCTTGGTTTGGAAAAACTGCAGCACCACACCAACACGCCATGCTCACCACTGTACAAGCCATTGAATGGGGCAGACCCCTCTTTCGTCTAGCATACACCGGCATATCGTTTGTCGTCGAGCCACACGGCAAGATACTGTATGAAACAAAACCATTTGAGGAGGTAAGCCGAGTGGAAACCATCCGAATGGGACAGATCTACACCTTCTACAGACAAGGAGGCTGGATATTTCCATGGATGTGGGTCGGCTTTTGGGTATGGACTTTTGGATGGGTGATTCGGGAAAAACGAAGCCTGCGCACACCCAAAGACTGACTCTAAATACATGAGACTCGGGAGTATACACCCAGGATGATTATGGGTAGGTCCACGAGAATCGCCCCTTACCCTTCCGAATCTTCTACTTGATCCACCGATCCCATCACGCGTTTCATGAAGTCATTGAGGGCTTGTCTTGGCTTCGCACCATCTTTCACTGCCTGAGCGACCTCAAGACCACCAAACATGTTGGAAAGCAGCTCACCGATCACAACCATCTCTTCTTCTTTGATACCTCGAGCCTCAGCGATTTCTGTGAGAAGTTCTACCGCCTGATCAACCTGCTCTGCATCGTTTTCTTCAATAAACTGAACGACTTTTTTAACGATTGGCAACCGCATCAATCACCTCTTGAATGAATTCTTTTTTGGAACCGGTTTTGTTCAGAGCCAGCTCTCCACCACTGAAACTTGTAAAGGTTGGGAGATTCGATACTGTTCCCAATTTACGAGACTGAGGGTACTTCTCTGCATCAACGTAAACGAACAGAATACCTTCATTGGCCTTTGCCGCTTTTTTAAATGTCGGCTTCAACATACGACACAAACCACACCATGATGCACCATATTGTACGACCACTTTATCATTGTCAGCAATTACTTCATGTAAGTTGTCTTGTTCCAATGTAATCACGATATTCCTCTACGATTTAATGTTGATAAAATTACAGTTTGGAGATTTAAGATCTATGCTTTTCTATAACACAGATACTGCAGTATCCAATTAGATCTGGTGAGATTCATGGCCATGAGATCTGAAGGCAACCATTGTTAATGGTCAAATCAGGGCAATATACTGCGTTTTGATCCCTAAATACACTCAAATGTAGAAAAACCTACAAAATTGCTTGCTATCCAACAATGGATAATCTACACTAAAAAGGTAGTGTTAGAAACCTGTCTTCCTTTGTGATTTTGTTTCATCATTTTTCGCGTCTCCTCCATCTCTATTGTTTTTGATGAACCAGTAAGGGTTTTCGCAGAGGAAGGCTTTCTAATACACAAGTACAAAATATTTGAGGGCTTACAGCCTACTGAGGTTTACGCTGTGGTGCAGGTTTCCTGGATTCGTCCCCCTTGTTTTCTCTGAGTGTATCGCGATGAAGATGCGGACGTGAGACCAATGTCTGACAACGTTTCATCAACGTTTGAGATTGAATCAATTGACAGAACTTCGTCGTAGTGGGATCCACTTTTCGAGTGATCTCCAGCCATAAATAGTCTCGGACGCCATCGTTTGAAATCTCTTGCTGCATAATCTCCATTCCCCTTTTCGGATCCGATTTGAAAATATCAACAATGAAATGTCCAAAACAATCGTCTTTTACATCCCCCGCCGGTAAAGCTGCACAGTCCTCTGGAGTACTCCAAGACGCCTTAGGTGTAGAGTAACATGCCAATATTGAAGTCATGACTAGGGTATACAACAGTATTTTCATGACGTTGTTCCTGTGTTTTCGGGAAGCCTGCGCTGGACATATGAATTAGATATTCATATTGTATAGTCGCATAACCCATATGCCCAATTGCATTCCGTGTTAATTAGAAACTGTCTAGGTTCTACCCTATAAGGAGCAAATCGTGCTGAACAATCTATTTGGAGCTTTTACGGGAACAGGTGCACCGTTTGCATACGCCATCGTACTGGTGTTCGCCTATGGACTCACCATTTGGATCGAACGAAGTCTAAAATTTCGAAAATGGAAAGTGGATGCAGAGCGTCTATGGACAGCCCTCTCCGCAAAGAATTGGACTGAAGCAGATACACTGACCAAAACGCACCCAGCAAACGACTTCGTCCAGATCGCACAAAACGAAACGGTTCCAACGTGGGACGATATGGCCGTTGTGGCTCCGCTCATCGAAGAGAAAGTCACCCAGCGAATCTCAGCGCTGTCCATGGTGGCCAACATCAGTACGATGCTCGGACTCTTGGGAACTGTGTATGGACTCATCTATGCACTGGAAGGCTTAGACGATGCCAGCAATATTGAAAGAACCGCTAGACTCTCTGCAGGAATCGGAGCCGCAATGCTCACGACGGCATGGGGTTTGATTGCCGGACTTCCAATGATGTTTGCCCACAATACGTTGCAACGACAAAGCGATGCGATCTTGGCGCAATGTCAATCTTTGGCCGCCCAAATTATTCAAGCCAGCAAGCGAGACTGAGACCGAATGCAATTTCCAATGGGCACATCGGGTCGACCCTTGTTTGGTCGTTCTAGAGAATCTGGGGACGCTCGGTCTGCATTTTTTGCCCTCGCTTCTCTGATGATGATTTTACTACCCACATTGCTCATGGTCACCAACCCGCAAAAGATGGTTGCGGTGCCTTTATCCCTCGCTAAACCAAATGGAACGTTTACCCCAACACATACAGGAATTGTTGAAAAGATCACTGTTATAGCAACACAAAAGAACTTTACAGTTGAGATGCACGTCCGAAAGAGCGACGTATTGGCCTCAACTGGAAATACAGAAATCAAATCTTGGACTGTGTCGGATTGGACAGGGGTGGAAGATCGACTAGCAGAAATTCAAAAGGTGGATCCAGAACAAGGAAAAGTCTCTTTACGTCCAAGCCCGACTCACGATGCCCAAACTGTCATTGGATGGCTCGATGGTCTTCAACTATCGATGGGCTTTGATAGTGTCGTCTTGGAGCACCCTGAATGAACCTCTTTTCAAATACACAACGGCGCAGTTCAGGTTTGGAGGTCGCCACCTTAGCCCCAATGGTCGACATCTTTACCATTTTGGTGATCGCTGTCCTCAAAGCGTCCAGTCCGCAACCACCACTCACTCTTCCAGAAGGCACGATGGAACTTCCTCTCTCGGCTCAAGAAGACATCTCGATGGAACAGCTGGTGATCGACATCGGAAAGGATGGGATTTATGTCGATGGATTTCGTGTGACAGCCCGTCAGTACTGGGAACAAAGCGAGGACATTCTAATCACAGAAGTATACAGTTCACTCCAGCAACACGCCAAACGTGAAGTGAAAATCCGCGTGGACAGAGATGTACCATGGTCACTGATCAGCAAAGCCTTGCACACCGCTCAGCAGGCTGGATACCAAGACATTGAGATGCTGGTGATTTCGAAGTCTTCTCTGTAACTCAAAGCAGTGGATAGAACACCAAACAGCGCACCAGGATGGAAACGGCACGTCCATATAACGTACCCTCTTTAGTTTTGGGTTCCTGTTCCGAATAGACATAGAGAACTCCAAACCATGGCATGCCAATGAGACTTCTTCGACCACTTCCTATTTGTTTACCGATTTGTGTACCATTTTTTTTATTTTTGGGGTGCATTGAACAGACGAAATTAGACAACACTCCAGCCTT
>CAJWHX010000324.1 GCA_913040875.1 uncultured Pseudomonadota bacterium
TGACTCTGGAGTTGCAGAGTAAAGATTACCGCCCAAGGCGCGCAAGCCTGCAGGGTTGATGAAGTCAGCGACTTGAATCGTCCCTACGACGACAGGATCGGGAGAACTGTTGTAGATTGCAGAAATAGTACCGTCTTGATCGATCTGAATGTAGTTGGCATCTGACGGAATTGCGATTCCCGGATTAACCAAATTACCTGCTTGATTGACCAACTCCCCATTTGCATTCGTACCGAACTGTCCATTTCGAGTGTAGAACTCATTGCCATTCATGTCTTGAATGACGAAAAACCCTCGACCGACCAAAGCAACGTCCAACTGATTTCCAGATTGCTGCAAATCTCCATTGGCAAAGTTGCGTGACACACTTGCGAGCCGAACCCCTGAACCAATCTCAAGATTACTTGCGCGCGTGGTACCAAGACCGGCGGACGATGTGGACAACGACTGATACAGAAGGTCCTCAAAGTTCTCGCGAGACTTTTTATACCCAACCGTTGAAACGTTCGCCAAATTGTTGGAAATGTTCTCGATTCTTCGTTGCTGTGCCGCCATTCCGGTTGCTGCTGTATACAATGCTTTCATGTCTTATCTCACTTAAATTTTCAGATGATGCTGTTACCCACTAAGGCTGTTTTACAAAGACTGTTTTACAACCGATGGGTCATTGAGTTCAATGCTGAATCCATCTCTTTTGAAGCCTGCATCGACTTTTGGTACATCTCAAAGTGTCTTGTCGTTTCCATCATTTCAATCATGGTTCGAAATGGATTAACATTCGAACTTTCCAACATTCCTTGTCGTACGATGTACCCACCCATTGGAACCTCTCGCATATTGGAGGCTCGCCATCGGGTTCCGGCAAGTGGCTCTAACTCATCGCCGTCCATAATGAGTAGGCGAGCAAACTCTCCACCGCGCTCATCCATCAGTCGGCCCTCTTCAGTGACACGAAACTCTTCACGCTGATACTCGTCAAACTGAATCGGACCTGATACCGTCATGACTTTTTCACCCATTGCATTGACAAGAAAACCATTCCTATCAAGTTGAAAAATTCCTGCGCGGGTCAACAATGGCTCACCATTCGCACCCTGAACTACGAAGAATCCTTTCCCCTCTAGAGCAAACGACGTCGGATTATTGTCCTGAATCAAAGATCCAGACTCCACGTTAATTTTGCCTTCTGTAATTTTTGTATACCCTTGTGCAAGAGGACCTTGCTCAGCATTTGCCAATACGGCCTCGAATGATACCCGTCGCTCTTTAAAACCAGAAGTGTTGACGTTGGCTAAGTTGTGAGAAACGTGCTCTAAGTGTTGCAAAGAAGCACTCGCCGCTGTCATTGCTGGGTATAAATCTCTACTCATCGTACATCCTATGGTTCAGTCATATATTCTATATATCATTGATTTCAATCTTGTACAAACCCATACAAAGAAGCAATCTCCTTTAGAGACTCTCGCAACTCTTTACGAGCAGCTGAAATTATCTGACTTACTCGAGATGGAGTTATGTCAAAGACTTCAGCTATTTCGGTGAGATTTAAGCTCCTTCCGTAATACAACAAAATACAATCTCTCTTTCTATCAGACAGAGTTTGGATTGCCGTTCTCACTTGATATCTAAAGTCTTCTTCCATAACCAAATCTTCAGCCGAAACACTGTGATCATCTGCGAGGGCTTCAATAAATGGTCGACGCCCCTCTGAGTCTTCCCAATCAAGAGACACGGTTTGAACCGACTGCACTCTGCCTTCCAAAACAAAGAACTCTTGCAGATCAACACCCATCTCGTTGGCCATCTCTTCAGCAGTTGGAGGGCGTCCCAAGCCATCTTCAAGGATTTGCCTAGTTTGTTCAATCTGTTTTGCCTGATCCCTAGAGTATCGACTGACCTCATCCAGCGAACGGATCGCATCCCACATAGCCCCTCGTATACGGTAGTCAACAAATGTCGAAAATTTGATACCTCTTTCTTCATCGAACCGATCCACCGCTTCCAAAAGCCCCATCGCCCCGTATGAAACCATATCTTCAAACTCGAGAGGATGGTTGTTTGGAACCTTGGTCATCATTCTGTGAGCCAGCTGATAAATTCGACGTTTATACTGTTCAAACAGAGCAGCTTTATCAACTTTTGTCGCTCCCTGAACAGCTGAACTCTCCGCCACCTGTTTATATGCATTTATGCCATGTCTGTTTCGTGTCATGATACCAGTTTAATCCCTTTCATCGTAATCAATGCAACTCTTTTTATATCGACACGAGATTGGATTTCTTTAGCAGACAAAAATACAGGTGGTCGTTTCAGACTTCTTTCAGCCATTCTGTACAATGTCCCACGCGTAAAATGGGGACATAAAATGTGGGCTTGCGGGAACTGTTCAGTCGACGCTTGTATACCTTGCATGATTCTACGCTGAGCATCAATCGGCAAGTTGAGATGAACAGCCCCTGTATTTTTATCCGCCTGCATTGAACGATCTATGATTTGTTGCACATCTGGCGCAAAAGAAATGCATTCTATCTGTCCCTGTTCATTCATATATCGATGGGTGATGTGACGAGAGAGGTTCTGACGCACAAATTCCGTCAGCATATCCATGTCTTTGACTTTGTGTGCATACTCAGAAACGGCTTCCAAAATGGTATGCGAATCGCGGATACTGATGCCTTCTTTGAGAAGATTCCGTAGAATTTTGAAAAGTCCCTGCGCTGGTACCAATCCTGGAATGAGCTCCTCTACAAGTTTCGGTGTCCTAGCTGAAACACGCTCCAAATAGTCTGTCAACTGAGCACGGGTAAACACCTCATCCGCATGATTTCGAAGCACCTCTGTAAAGTGCGTTGATATCACAACGTTGATATCAACAACTGTATATCCTAGGGACTGTGCTCGCATTCTTTGGCCTTCCGGAATCCACAACGCATCCAATCCAAATGCAGGCTCATAGGTTTTCTTTCCTCGAAGATTGCCTCTGGCATCCCCTGGATTGATCGCCAGGAGCTGTCGTGGAACCACATCAAAACTGGCAACTTCTTCACCCCGAAGCAGTATTCTATACAGAGAGCCTTCGATATTCAGATTGTCGCGAACGTGAATTGGTGGTACCATCAACCCCAAATCTTCAGCCAGCTGAGTTCGAATCCGTTGGATTGAACGAATCAGATTGCCACCCTTCTTCTCATCAACCAAAGACACCAAGTCCATGCCCAACTCTAGGGACATCGGCTCTACAACCAACAGAGCATCAATCGGAACTTCCTTTTTCACCATCTTTTGCTCAAGTTCCCGTTTTTCCTTTTGCTTCTGGGCTTCGAGAGAAATCTTATCGTTCTTGTTCTGATTGAAAGCCATCAAGCCAACGGCACCGGCAATCGTCAAAAATGGAAACCGAAGACCAGGAATCATCGCAAAAACCAATAGTGAACCAGATAAAAACATCAGTGGACGAGCCCGACCGAACAGCTGGTCCGCAATCAATTCTGGCAAACGCTCTTCTTCTTCACCTGGTACACGAGAAATGAGCAAACCTGCAGAACCACTGATTACCAATGCTGGAATCTGCCCCACCAAACCATCACCAATGGTCAAAACGGTATAGGTCTGTAAAGCATCGGTGAACAACATGTCTTGTTGAACCACACCAATCAAAATTCCACCGATAATATTCACGATTGTGATGAGGATACCTGCGATGGCATCCCCACGAATAAACTTTGACGCACCGTCCATCGCACCGTAAAAGTCGGACTCTTTTGCCACGCTTTTACGTCTTTTCTTCGCCTCATCTTCATCGATGAGACCAGTATTCAAGTCTGCATCAATCGCCATTTGTTTGCCTGGCATCGCATCCAAGGTAAATCGAGCGGCCACCTCTGCAATACGCCCGGAACCTTTGGTGATCACAACAAAGTTGATGGTCACCAAAATCACAAAGACCACAATACCAACGACCGCGCTGTCACCAACTACCAATCGACCAAACGTTTCAATGATCTTTCCAGCCTGAAACTCTCCCCCGTCGGACAACAAAATCAAACGGGTAGTTGCAACATTGAGCGACAATCTGAACAAGGTTGTTCCAAGCAAGAGCATTGGAAAGATGGATAAATCAACTGGATTTTTGATGTAAATGGTGACAAGAAGTACCAACAAAGCCAAAGCAAATGATATCGACAGCAAAAAATCCATCAACAACGTCGGGATCGGTGCAATCATAATTAACAGCACACCGATACCAATCGAAACGAGGATTAAATCTTTTTGTTTTAAGAATTCTTGTAGAAACTTGGGCATATATACAACAGCTTAAATGGGACCACCTTTCAAGACTAATCAAAATGAG
>CAJWHX010000325.1 GCA_913040875.1 uncultured Pseudomonadota bacterium
CGATATGAAAAGCGATCTTTGCTCGGTCAAGGTGGAATGGGTGCCGTTCATGAGGCCTATGACACTGTTCTTCATCGACCGGTGGCAACCAAATCTCTTCATGAGGAGGTACCAACTAGTTCCACATTGTGGAAGCGTTTCTACCGAGAAGCCCAGATTACCGCACAGTTGGCACATCCATCTATCGTACCTGTATACTCGATAGAATTTACAGATGAACAACAGCCTTTGATGATCATGAAACGAATTCAAGGGATCACCTTAGAAGATTATATTGAAGATTGTAAAGAGTGCGAACAGAGACCTCTACCACAAGTATATAGATTGGAACAAAGACTGGAAATTCTCATCAAAATTTGTGATGCCATGCACTATGCTCATGTGAAAGGGGTGATTCATCGTGACATTAAACCAGACAATGTTATGGTTGGGGCTTTCCAAGAGGTCTATGTCATGGATTGGGGTGTGGCGACGCCGTTACAAGATTCTCTTAAGTTGGATAAGTACGAAGAAGATGTCCTGCGCGATGCCAGTTTAGACGTTGAAGATCTAGGACTGCAGACCATCAATGGTCAGGTGATTGGGACACCGCGCTACATGTCCCCTGAGCAGGCCAGAGGAGAGTTGGAGTCTGTGGGTCCGGCAGCAGATCAATATGCAGTCGGACTGATGCTGTATGAGATGGTTTGCCTTGAACAAGCACGTCAAAGTATGAAAGTGCTCGATTTGCTTGATCACGCGATAGAGGGGGCAAGAGACTGGTCCTTCTCAGATATGGACCCGCGTTTAAAAGCCATTATTCTAAGGTCGACAGAGCCGAATGTTGTCGATAGGTATTCAACGATGCGAGACCTTGGATTGGACCTGCGGTTGTATTTACAGGATAAAGCTGTGACAGCCTTTAAAGAACCTGTATTGATGGGAGTTTGGAGACGTCTTCGCAAGCATCCAACTCAATTGGCGCTCGTGATCAGTGTCTGTTTTGCGATCGGTGGGGCGATAACGGTCGCGTCTTTGTGGTCCGCGTTGCAGGTAATGTCGAAGTCTGCTCAGCACGATCGAGTGACGGCACATGTGCTCAATCAAATCTCGGGTCAGACACAGCAACTCGATCGATCGTTTGCAGATGTCCAGCGAGGAGTACAGCGTCTTGCAGTTCGTCTTGAATCATTGTATACACTCTCATCTTCTTTACTGGTACAGTCTGCATGTCAAGATTATCGGACTTTGAGAGACCTAGAGGATACAAAACAGCACCATCAGTACGAGGACAATTGGATCAATACCAATACACCGGTGTGTTTTCTTCCGGATGGGGTAGATCGCGCTCAAGCTGGTTTGGGGCTCTGGTTGTCATCTGCCATGACCCCGTACCTGATTCAAGAGTTTCAGGGTGGACAGACCGACGACGTGGATTTTAACGCTCGATTTTGGGCGTCAGAGGAACTGCATCCGATTCAATGGAGTTATGTGGGGTTTGTTGACGGGGTGCTCCTTAATTATCCTGGCGTTCATCAGTTTGGTGAGGGGTATGATCCAAGACTCCGTCCGTGGTATGTTGACGGACAGACACTCACAGAACCCAATTGTGGGGAGCCTTATCCAGATGCCAGCGGGTCGGGGTATTTGTTGCCCTGTAATCAACGTGTAAACAAACCAAATGGAGATCTGCTCGCGGTTGTCGGATTGGATTTCTTGGTCGATAGTGTGCTAGAAAATCTAGAGCTGGACAAGCCTCAACATGTCAAAGAGGTATTGTTGCTCAACCAACAGGGGGAGATTCTTGTTTCAAGTGTGGATAAAGGCAAGCAAGTGGATTCATTAAAGAAAACGGACAACAATAAATCCAAGACCAAAGTGCTTCTCAAACAGCCTCAAGTCCTCGATGCCATTCAACAAGGTCAAAAACAGGGATTGATCAAAGAGGCGAAGCAAGTATATGTCTTTGCTCGTTTGCAGTTTGTACCTTGGACATTGCTATATACATTTGACGACTCAATCTGGAATTTGGACGTGTGATTGATACTGATCAATAAAAAAATCAACGGTTGTAGCGATAACGATCGGTTACCTCTATGCAATACATCATAATTTTTGATACAACAGATGTAGAGTGAAGGAGCGAAATATGAACGTATTGATTCGAATCTGTCTATTGCTATGGGTCCTCTACATTCCGAGAGTCTGGGCTGAAGAATCCGCTTTGGAATTGTCTGCAGAGGATCAGTTTCGCCAGGCTGTGACATGGTACAAAGTAGCACGCGCCACCGAAAACAGCATGGAGGCTCATGAGCGGGCTAGTGATCTGTATCAAAGAGTGATTGAGACAACGTCGGATCCAGAACTCAAATCGATGGCAGAGAGGGGTAAAGTCCAAGCAGAATTTCGAATTGATAACGCACACGATACCTATCGAACGTTATTTGATCCGATTTGGTGGATCTTTGGGGACGATGGTACCATCGAATGGTATGATGATGTATATATGTTGGCATTGGGCAATTCTTGGAGTGCAGTCGATGCACACTTGCAAAAGGAATTGGATCCAGAGAACCATATTGCTGTCGTCTATGTGACGCGAAATGAAGCACTGCAAAGGTCCTTGTTGGATACGGGAACAGAAGAGTTCGAGTTTAACCGTGATTATCGATTAAAACTCATGAGAGATGAAGTTATTGGGTTTGCAGAGGCTACTCCAAGTATCACGGGGATGCCAGACGATTTGATGCCACTTGTGCAACCCTGGATAGAAAAGCCTTCATTGACGAGTGAAGATGTACAGCAGATTGGAACGCGATTGAATACGCAAGGGATAGTTCTGATACATGCCCATATTGATGATGAGATTCCAGCAACAGAAGACTATTTATCTGTTGCAAGGGTATCTTTATCGACCCAGTTTTGGAAAGTGGGTGACGATGCTCCGTATGCAACTATCAAATCTGTAGGAGTGGGTCAGAATGCTAAGGAACATCACTGGATAGCAGGCTTGTGGTTATTGGGAGTATTTGCATTCTCGCTCTTATTGCTCTTGAAAACAGTAAAAGACAAAAGGGAAACAGACTTTTCTTTTGTACACTTATTGATCGTTGCAGGATTAATGTTTTTCATTGGTGGGATTTGGTCACATATATCTTTCTCATTTGCGGCAGATTATCACGTGGATTGGGGGCAAGCATCGCTCATTTTTGAGAACGATAGTGTACAGATACCCTATATTCCATCGATGCAGTGGTCTTGGGTGTTGGGATTGGTACTCTTAAATGGTCCAGTCATCATCTTGGCGTGGGCACTGACCAATCCAACGTTGGATGGTGTGGTGCGTCAATTCATTCCTTCAAAAGAGTTTCAATGGCCATTCTTATTGCCAACAATGCTCGCTGGATCGATGGCATGGTTATTTTTACCCTTGGTTGTAGCCCACACCGCGGGGGGTATGTGGGTTGCGCTATTTCTGTCTCTTGCGGTCATTTATTCGGGGTGGCGATTGGCCGATTTGACGGGGCCATTGTTTGCAGGACGTGGAGATGGTCAGTCTCTCAGTTTACAGGTAGTGGGTCTGATGCTTCTCCTATCATTGACGCTTCCCTTTGGTTTATTTAACGGATGGCATGGTGGGGTTGCACTTGTTCTATGTATCGCTGCGAGTGTTGTTAAACCATTGAGTTTCGCTAGCGAAGAAGGATTGTCGATTCCCATTGATGAAGACGCCAAAAATCCATTTTGGAATTTTCCATTGCCAGAATCTCATCAGAAGGTTGTTCAGTCTATTGTCGATTCGATTACCGATGCAGAGCATGTACAACTCAATGACACTGATGTGACTGGTCGCTCTGGTATTCTACGAGAGGTTGCAAAGCACTTTCAGAGCAATCCGTCTGAGAAGATCTGGGTCAATTATTTTGTCTGTTTGGAAAGCGAAAACGAGCAATTTGATTTCATATCGCGATATCTTGATGGGAAGAGTCGACAGACATCAACGGTGGGTGGAAATATCATCACAAGCAGTGTGGATAGTTTGGTGTCTTCCTTACCCGGCGTTGAGATGGTGATGGGTTTGTTAGGAGATTCCGCCGCAGGGTTGTCGAGAGAATCGATAATAAAAGACTTGGTTGACGCCATTCGACTTCGCATTGTGGCCTCTAAGAAAGAGCAAGTCGTGTGGCTAATAGACAATGCAAAATACATGGATGATGGAAGTTTAGAGGTGATACGTCAATCCTTGGAGTGCATCCCAAAATTAAATGTGGTATGGGAGCAACATATCGACGCCCCAGTATTCTTTGATGAATCAGTGGCGTTGAAACGGTTGAGTGCACCGAAATTTGAAACGGTTGAATA
>CAJWHX010000326.1 GCA_913040875.1 uncultured Pseudomonadota bacterium
CCTCAGGATCCTGGAAGGTCCGCGGAAGAATTCTGAAAGCATCTTCAGCAACCTTTCCGTTGGAATCGCTAACGTTACTTAGAAAAATGCTCCCAAATTTTGGGTGGTGGCCTCACAACTGAATAGGTCTAGCACTTGGGATCACATTGCTTGTCAAGTCAGAATCTAGATTGAAGAGTGATGACAAATAAGTGCATATGTGTAAAGAGTAGGTCAGTAATTTTATTTCAACTTGTATTGAGTAGGGATTCTCATCATTCAAACGAGGACTTTGATGGTATCGATTACATTGAAGGTATATGCTGTCTTGAGTGCCCTAATAATATGCTCAAGTTGGTATTGGTATGATGCATCAACAACTTTAGGTCTTGTGTCGTCTCTATTCGTTTTTGGGGCCAATATTTATTGGATATCTCGGTCAGTAGATGCCTTTCTTCAATCCTGTAAAGTAGATGGATCCAGTAATGCAGTCGGATTTCTTTTCAGTTTTCGAATATTGATATTTCTTCTATCCATTTTGGTGATTTTAGTTGCGTTTGGGTGGGTTCCCGTGTTAGTAGGCAATAGCCTAGTCGTATGTACCTTATTGGGAAGCGCGCTAGCCTTCGAACACCTCGATAGAAAGGACAATTTGAATGAGTAAGCCAGGTACCACTGAGTATAAATATTGGTTTGATTACTTAATGCCAGATCAGCATAAATCTGTTGTTAGTTTCTTGGGTGAAGGCGCCACTTCAGTGGATGCCGAAGTGGTTTTTGCTTCTTGGGTTGTATGTTTCACGTTACTAGCAGTCGCTGTACTCGGACGTATAGGGCTGAATAGTGTTTCAAGCAAAGAAGGGGTGAGCAAATATTACGCCGACGAGAGTCTTTCAATGCGAAATGTGTTCGAGCTATACGTTGGTTTCATTAAAGACCTAATGGATGATATATTAGGACGTAAAAATACAAAAGTTTTCTTCTGGTTCTTTGGCGGACTATTTTTGTATATCTTAACCAGCAATTTGTTGGGTTTGTTACCCAATGCGACTTCTCCATCGATAAATATATCAAACAACGTTGCTCTTTCAGTCAGCGTATTGGCGTTCTTCACAGTTGTGGGTTTTCAGCGTCAAAAATTTGGGTTTATCACTCATTTGTTTGGTCCGAAATTACCAGTTATGTTGATTCCAATCTCCTTATTGATATTTTTGATTGAGGGAGTCGGTACATTTGTAGTTCGGCCAGCATCATTGTCCCTGCGTTTGACAGGAAACATGAACGGTGACCACACCATTTTGGGGTTTGCTTATAGCTCATTCCCATATGTATTGCCTCTAATCGCGTATGGACTGGGTATCTTTGTATCAGTAATTCAATCTTTCGTATTCACACTTCTTTCGATCATTTACGTGCTTCTTTCATTAGAACACGATGATCATCATTAAAACTTATTATCAACAACACAATTTTGTGGAGAATATCATGAAAAAATTATCTGTAATCTTTACCGTAGCAATCGCTATGCTTTTCGTATCCAATCCTGCGTTTGCTGAAGGCGCTACAATCATCGCTGATGGTAAGGCTGGAGACGCTGGTTGGGTTGCCGTCGGTGCCGGTTTGGCGATTGGTTTGGCTGCGCTTGGTGGTTCTTTGGGGCAGGGTAATACTGCAAAAGCTGCAATGGAAGGAATGGGTCGCAACCCAAATGCAAACCTTCAAACTCCAATGATTATCGCGATGGCTTTGACTGAGTCTTTGGTCATCTTGGCATTCTTGATTGCTTACTTCTTGCAAGCCAAAATCTAAACGGCTTGTTTTGATTGAGAAAGGGTATCTTCGGATGCCCTTTTTACTTTTAGTAGATTCCCTTCGAACAATTGAAAAATACCGTGCTCTTGGATACAGTTGAAAAGGCGATATAGTACAAATAATTGATGATGGAGAATAGTATGACACTCTTGTGGTTTGCAATGGCTTGTGGTCCTAAAAAACCGGTAGAAGAAGCCCCAAAAGTCGGATGGCATCAAGAAGAAACATGGACACTTGCATGTTTTCATCCGCCTCAGTATGACACCATGCTTGAAATGGAACGACGAGACTCTTTGCAAGGCAGTATGGATGCCATGCTTCAGCAGTGGGGGGGACAACGTGGAGATGGAATCTCCGTCGATGAGAATACATTGGACCAGATCGATTTTCAGTTTTCTGCGTATCCCAAAAAAGTTGAACAGGTTTCTCAGGAAAACTTAGAAAAGTGTCGACAAGTTGCGACGGGACAACTTCCCAAGGACGATTGGCAAACATGGATCAAATCATTGCCGGCGCAGTTGACGGCTGGTGAATGTCGAATGCACTTTTTGGACACCGTCATGGATACCGACTTCAGCATCGTGTCCAACTTTGACAATTCCTTTCCGATTTGTGAAGGCGATAAGCTTCGTATCTTTGGATCGACATCCGATCAATTTCGAATTTCTCCAGATGGTGAATGGATATCGATTGCTGGAGATCAAAACAACTCCAGCCTGGGTAAGGAGAACTACCCATGCAATATTGAAGGGTGTTTTGACGGCATGTTAATCTTGCGGTTTACCGATAAAGAAGACAGAGTGACCATTCATCCTGTCGGTCCTGAACTGCAGTTTAAGGCTCCGAGAGATGGGTATGTATCCTACGGAATCAATGAGCCAGAAGATATGCTGTACGACAATCAGTGGTATCAAAGTGGTGGGTTGATAGACCACACTGCCGTGACCCTCTCTCCTATAGATTAGGAACGATTGATGTTGAAACGTCTGTTCTTTGCATTGGTGCCAGCACTGCTGTTGTTTGGAGCGACCGAGATGGTTCTCCGAGTAATGGGATGGCCTGAAGTGACACAGGCGTTTGAACACAATGAACCATTTTGGGTGGTTGACCCGGATTTGAAAGATCATCCGATGCCGCACAACGAAGAGAGCACCTCATTTGCAGTATCCACCAATTCGGATGGATTGCGTACCTCGATTGAGGTGACGGATTCTAAAAAGACTTTGCGTATAATGACCCTTGGTTGCTCAACCACATTTGGTTGGGGGGTTGCAGATTCAGAGACATATCCTGATCGGTTGCAGCACTACTTAACGGAATCAGGGTACGGAAATGTAGAAGTCGTAAATGCTGGTCAGCCTGGGTACACTTCCTTTCAGGGGGATTGGCTTTGGGATGCTCTTCTGGATGATTATCAGCCCGATGTCGTTTTGGTTGGATATATTGTTCAAGATGCACGAAAGGCTGCTTACTCGGATAAAAGTCAAGCGATATTACAAGGCGACAACCGTTTTTTGAAGGACAATTTTCTGTATCGATCAAAAGGATATTTGGCTTTGCGATACGGTATGGGTAAGGTTCAAATTCAAGCAAAAGAGCGAAGCAGTCAAGATGAAGGAGGCGCGTTTCGTGTTCCACCTGAAGACTATGTGGTCAACTTGAGGTCATTGATTGACAAGATTCAGAGTTCAGGGGCCAAACCGATATTGTTTGGGTATCCATTAGAGCGAACTGGATATACAGAGCAGCATCGTTTGATATTATCGATTGCAGCAGAAGAATTGAAGGTCGGTCACTTGGATCCACAAGTTCAAATGGAGACAGCAGCCTCTGAATCACGGTTGTATTTTGCCCGGGATAAAGGGCATGCAAACGCTGCAGGAAACGATCAAATTGCACGCTGGGTTTTTGAGTATTTGCAATCCAATCAGTATCTTCCATCCCCCAAGCCTGAGTGATAGCAATGAGAGGGTATACACCATGAAACGAGACTCAACGTTGGTATTGTTGGTCCTCAATGAAATAGATGGACTCAAGTTGGTATGGGATGACCTGCCGATAGATCAGTTTGAACGAACGGTAGCTGTAGATGGAGGATCGACAGACGGTAGTCGAGAGTTTCTTCAGGAGAACGGAATTCCACTGTTGGAACAATCGATAGCTGGGCGAGGTGTGGCTTTTCGTGTGGCTGCGGAAGCGGTGGACACAGATCGATTGATCTTTTATTCGCCAGATGGCAACGAAGATCCAGCAGACATTGTTCGGTTGGATGATGCACTCCTGTCAGGAGCAGATTTGGCTATTGCCAGTCGGTTTGCCAAGGGGTCTGTCAATGAAGAGACAGATTGGTTGCGTCCACGAGCTCGTGTGAACAAGGCGCTCACTTGGATCGCGAATCAAGTGTTTGGCCGAGGACCATACATTACGGATACGATCAATGGATTTAGGGCGCTTCGAAGACAAGATCTATTGGATTTAAACACCACCGTAAAACGTTTTCCGATTGAATATCACTATGGATAGTGATAGTCCAAAAATGATTATATTCA
>CAJWHX010000327.1 GCA_913040875.1 uncultured Pseudomonadota bacterium
CGCAAATTAACAAGTGATCGGGCAACTTCTGGAGAGATTTCTTCAAGGTTTTGTAGGGTTAGATTTGCGCTTCTAAATGGATCTAGTTGGAAGGATTGCATCTCTTGCACAGAAATATTCGATGTGCGAATGATGTACTCTTGGATGAAAACCTTGCGCTCTAGGTGCTTCATGATTTCTGGGGTGGGAAAGGCATCGTAAACCATCACGACTCTTTGGTCATCATTTAATTTGATCGATCCTGTATATTTGTACCTGCAAACATCGTTTCGTTGTCGAATGTGAAAGTCGACATCTTTATTCGCACAGTACAGTTCTGTCAGTTCATGCCCGTGGTTGACCACTTCAATTCTAGATAGTGTGGTTAAATCTGGATGAGCACTGATGGCGTCGAAGGATGCATTGGGAGCTTGTTTAGGGCCACATGCCAGTTGTAGTATCAATGCGAGTATATTCATTCGGAATCCTTTGGGCAGTATGAGATGGATTGTTATCGTGACTATCAAATGATGTGTTTAACATTGATGGTAAATAATTTCGAACATCGTCATCCGATGTGCCTCAGCAGTAGGACTGGGACGCACAGGGTTTTGTGATTTCTCAGACCGAAATGTCTTCGGAAATGAATAGTGCTTTCTAAAATATACACTGCGTTTTAAAAACATCAATGGATCCGATAATGCTAGTTTAGGCTTGAACTAGTTACACAAGGGAGAAGTGATGTTCATTTTACTTTCAACATTATCATTGGTCAGCGCAGAAGAGTCAAATCATGGAGCAGCCGTTGGGGTCGGTTCCTTAGGTGTGACAGCCTCCTATATATACGCTGTAGACAAACATTGTGCTGTAAGCGTTCGCTACCACATGTTGCCTGCACCAGAAGCAGAAAAGACATCCGAACAAATCGGTGCCGACATTGGTCCCTATATGGACACCACAAGTTTAGGTGGTGCCTCAGTTTTGGTGCATTATCATCCCTTTAAGGAAAAGATGACTTGGGCGAGAGTGTCTGGAGGTGCGGTCTACAATATGACCACGATTGATATCAGTAAATCTGGTGAAGAAGTCCCCGTTGGGGAATCTGGAACAGCGACAGATTTGAGTGCAGATCCATTGCAAGCCACCGTTGGTTTCAATAAAGTTCTACCGTATTTTGCCATCGGAACAGGTGTTGACAACGAAAAGGGCTTGGGCTTCTTTTTGGACCTTGGCATGATGTATCAAGGCAGTTCAACCGTATCCTTCTCAGCAAACTCTACGGTCTCCGATGAGGATGTGGCGTACGAAAAAGGTCAGTTGGAGGCATTTTATAATGGTCAAGCGTCTATTTATCCAGTCCTTGATTTGGGTGTGACATACATGTTCTAAGTCACACAGTGACCCTTTCAATCCATTTGACCCAAGATAAGTCAATGGCTTGCTTCATAAGTGTGCGTTGAAATATAAAATATGACGTACATGTAGATTGTCTAAAATGTAGGACAACTGTGTCTACTTATTGTGACATCACTTCTAAATTATTAGAGATCTAATTAGTTGTAGGTTGATCTGATTTGAAGGAGTGATCAAATGATAGCACCATATGCCTTTCTTACTCACATAACAATCAACAACGCCATTGCTGAAAACACCACGATGGAAGCCCGACCTGTTGATCTTTCAAGTATTGTATACAGACCCGGAAAAGGCTTACAAATTACCAGTGAAGATGGTGATTTCAAGATGATTACCCGATTGCGGGCGCAAATGCGGTATACACTTGAGAACTCAGATTCTGACTGGGCTCACGGTATGCAAATTCGGCGAGCACGTCTGTTGTTTCAAGGGAATGTGTTTGGAGAACACAACAAATATAAGTTTGAACTTGCGGTGTCACCAAAGGACATCGGTCTCAGTTCAGACGGTACGATTTCAAAATCTCCGCTATTGGACTGGTATTTTCATTTTGATCATCTACGTGATCTCAACCTCCGTATTGGTCAATACAAAGTGCCTTACAATCGTCAAAGAGTTGTATCCTCGGGGAATCTTCAAATGGTTGATCGTTCCAGTGCCAATGGTGAGTTTACGATGGATCGAGATGTGGGGATGGATATTCGGTCAAAGAAGTTTTTGGGTTCTGACAAACTAAGGTATTACGCTGGGGTGTACACCGGTGAAGGACATTCCTCTTTTGCGACAGGTGACTTGAGTATGATGTACCTGACACGAGCTGAGTTGTTGCCATTGGGTTCGTTCAAAGATTATTCTGAAGGAAGTTTCCGCTCGAGTGATCCCAAGATTAGTTTGGGTGTTGCCTTTGCTTATTTGCAAGACGGCAAGAGGGATTCTGGAATTATTGGTGATATTCCTTTGGATGGTGGTACAACGGATACATTGAATGCTACAGCGGACCTTTGTTTGCGGGCTTCAACATTCAGTTTGGAAGCAGCCTACTTCTGGAGAGAGGGAACTCGAAATCCAGGGCAGGCACTGAATGAAGACAATACGCCGATTTCGGTTGTGGATCCAAGAGATGGTACTGGGTATTACGTTCAGGGCGGATATTTCGTTACGGAGCAAACGGTTGAAATAACAGGGCGATATGGAGAAATTATTCCTGCGGAGTCAGAAACCTCATTGGAGTTTCGCGGAGAAGCAGGTGTGGGCTTCAACTATTATTTCGCTCAACATGCATTCAAACTACAAACAGACTACTTCAGAATATTTGATGAGGGTGGATTGGCTGAAAGTGAATCGGAGTTCCGTTTGCAACTTCAAATGGCGTACTGATTTGGAGTGATTACAACGCTTGAACCTGACGTACGTTTGCAATAAACTGCTTTTGCTGGCGAGTGTCAAAAGAGACCAGTAGGTCCATCATGGCATCCATTTGGTTGTAACGAAATACACTATGTGTTTTGGCAGACTCTTCAAAGGTTGTACTGGCCCGAGTAGTGGATAGAGAACCGGCAAAGAGGTCATCTAGCAATGCTTCATGATGCAATCCGTAAATGACCGGTGTATTGACGACTTGTCGATCGTGCCAAACTTCAACGATGATGGCTCGTTGATCGTCACTGAGGTTCAGATCGGCAAAGAGCATCTCTCCAACCTTTGGTCGGGTGTCATCTTTGAGAGCCTTCTTCTTGGCAAAGCACACTTGTTGCGCTTCTAGGTTTTGCCCCAGCTGAGTCTGCTGGTTGCGCGAAAAGGATTCGAGCAGCTCTGTGAAGAGAACCTGTACCTCGTTGTCTTGATCCATGCGTTCTGTATGGGTCCGTTCGGCAATTGCCATCACACCGTCTCGACTGAGTGATCCCTGGATAAAATCCACCATCATCTCCAGTCTGTCAGCGTGGAAGTTCTGAGTCACCACCGCCTTTTCCTTGTAGACACCCGTCAGATCTCGGTGGATTTGGCGCTGGTCTTTGCTGAGGGTCATGTCCTCTGTAAAGACGTCCAATGCTCGGCAGTTCTTGGCTTCTGCAGATTGCTGTGAGAAGATTGCGGTCAGGGTAAGGATGGTCAGCAGGCGTGTCATAATGGTCCTTTAACAGTGCATATGTACAGTATAGTCATCTAGATGGTCATATCCAATTGATTCGGCCGACATTTGAATGGCTAAAGCGATATTTTTTACATGGATGGGGAACTTTTCCAGCTTCGTGATGTCTAATACAGGCAATTGGGGAGGAAAGATGACAAATGCTTTGGTTAGAATATTGATTAGTACGTGCGCGGCGTATGTTTTGTTTGCACACTTGAAGATTGAGGCGCGTCCCTCTGAGCCAACATTACAAGACTGGGTGGGGACACATGAAGCCTACCCGGTGACCGAAGCGTTGGTCTCAGATCCGACAGTGGATGCGGCGGTACGTGAACAGGCTCGCAGGTTCTATTCTCTAGCCAGTATTGAGGTCATTATTGGTGCCGATCCGTTTGGCTTTGATCGTGAACCACTTCCACCGTCTCACTTTTCGGGAAGCAACTTATCGATTGAGATTCAAATACCCGAACAGCCCGAAGCTAGGTGGATGCTTGATCGTACGGTGGGCAATAATGGCAATCAGCTAGATTTTTATGACTGCTACCACAATGGCATGGTGGAAGATATACCCGTAGATGGACGCGTCCTCCTCACCTTTGATATCGTCGATCGACACGCAAGAATACTGCAGCGCAAGATTGATGGCGAATACCTCGATAATATCGCAGATTGTGTCGAGGGTCACCTGAATGGTTTAGAAGTGGCGGACGGCATCCATGAGTTGGTGACCGTTGAACTGACGTATGGGGAGAAGGCCTAACTCAAAAGAGTCCCTGTGGATTGTAGACCAAGTCAAA
>CAJWHX010000328.1 GCA_913040875.1 uncultured Pseudomonadota bacterium
CGCGACTCGTTCGACGCGTCTCGTAATTGCTCGGCGAACCGCGCCCTCGGCTTGCACGGATGGCGCCGGGGTCGCCCGTTAACGCCGCCGCAAGCGGCAAATGTGGTGGGGGTAGCCCAAAAAACGAGGTTTTGGCGCACCCATACCTTGTAATCTACCACCGCCCGTTTTACCAGCAAAGTAACTACGAGCACCATCCTGTGAAAAGACACTCATGGAAGCGATACCGGTAAATACAGAACCGGATACGTTTTCCCAACCAGCAGGATGTTGTGCTTCCATAGACTCTTGAAGATCAGCAGTCAAAGGACCGTATCCAAATCCAGGTTGGTCAGCTACGATCGCATCCAAAGATTGTGCCCAGTCTGTAGTGAGAGCATCACAAGAACCACGAGTTTCTGGAGTAGAGTTTACAGTGAAACCATACCAGCCTTCTAAGTCTGCACCGCCAAACCCGTCAGGAACCATGCCATCTGCATATTCTTCATCTACATCTGAAGAATCCACATCAAACACCCAATCGATCGCACAGAAATCACCTTGTGCTGAATCATATAGAATGACGCTGAAAGAACCAGAAAATGCTTCTGAGGCACCTGCAAACATTACCGAAGCGACATCGTTTGCTACGTACCCATTCATAAACGTAAACAATACGCTATCTGGTTCGATTGTGTAAGTGCTAGTGGTATCTTCAGTTGAAGGCTCAGAAGTTGGTTCAGATGCAGGCTCTTCAACAGCTGTATCTTCTTCTTCTTTTGCACCACAAGCAGTAGCCAAAGCGGCCAACGCGATAAAAGTAGGTAGGGTTTTCAAAGACATTTGTTCCTCCATGGTAATTCAATGTCGATTTCAGTCTGCAAAATACCCTAATGGCTTGCAAAAGTCAACCCTTTGAACAAACTTAACGTTCAAGGTTCACAAAACTGTTTCACCCTTCAACTGCTTTTTTTGCTTCTGCCAGACGAGAGGTCTTGGGATCCATTTGCAAATACTGTGTCCAGAATGGCTTTGCATCCTTATGAATACGACTCGCAGATTCCGCGAGCATTTCATACATTCGAGTGTAGTCTGGAAATGCTTGAACAGTACTCAGCCCCCATTGATATGCATACTTCGGATTGCCCGCTTCGAGCTGTGTCTGAACCTTCCATCCAAGATACCACTGGGAATTAGAGTCGTCTTTGCCTTCCAGCCAGTCGGTTCGACGATTTAATATCTGCGACCAAAAGAGGTCATCTGTTTCTACAGACCGCGTGGACCAAAACCCCAATAAGGGATTGTCAGGGGCGTTTCGAATATATCCTTGCAACATTTCTCGATGTGATCGGGATCTAACCAGGTCAAGAATCGTCAAAACATCTGAATCCATCGCCAACTCTTTACCCACAAAGGCATACCCTGAAGCACACTCTAGCCGTTCGTGGAAACATTTACTCCACAGAGACAACGCCTCCATCGGTTCGTTCGACCAAAAGTAGTCCAAGCCAAACCAAAACTGAATATCTGAGTTGTTCGGATCCGCATCATATGCCCTTTTCCGTAACAATCTAGATTTTGGACTTTGTTGCTTATCTTGATAGAGCGACTTGAGTAAGTACAACATCGCCTGTTGCGCCCCTCCCAACTCCCAATATTTATCTTGTAAACCATCGAGAATCACAGTCGCATCTTCTACAGAAATGTGTCCTACTTCTTGTTGTAAAGACACCAGTTGAATCCAGGCGTTGTCCGAGTCAATAATGGGAACCATTGCATCTTCTTGAATCGCCCTAACTAATATTCGCGGATACTCCATAATCTCGGGATCCCAAATATAATCTGCTTCTTTCTGGACGCCGATCTCTAATCGAGCCCATTTAACTAAGTCGTGGTCTTTATCTTTGATGTGGCTAAGCACAACCTCGGCTTCTTCAAGCCGCTCAGTGTCTATCATCATGAATACTTGCGTTACTTTACCAACCCAACTCATATTGATTGCAGGAATACTATCAACAATCGAGACTGCATCATCATAAAAAGACTCTTCACCACTAAAGTCTCTCCAGTATATGTACGAGGCCAATGCCAAAAACTCTGAATGAATCTGTTGACTCATCCATTGTTGCTCTTGTAACTCAAGCTGTGTTTTGAGTCTGCTGATCTGTTGTGGATCGGCCGATAGTAGTACTGGTGTACTACGACTCAAGAGATTTTGCGCCGCCACGGTCCGTACACCCCATATCGCTAATAATGCAATGATGAGCAACACAATGACCGCAAAAATTGCGCCTTGCACGACTTTTTTTCCATCGTTAGCTGAAGGCGGTTCTTTCGATTGACGTTCTTCTGCATATCGCTTTGCCAGTTCAGGATCCACTTCTGGAACTTTCGATACAACTTCAACCTCAACAGATGATGGTATCTCGGGAGTCAACGCTTTTGGAAGTTCGGAAGTATGGGTATCACCACTGAGCAATACAACCACCTCGTCATCGTTGGACTCTTTGTAAAACATACTTTTATCAAACGCACCCGTCGCTTCAAAACTTTCCACTTCTGGAGCCTCTTGAATAACATCAATGGCAACTGTTCCTTTGTCTTCGTCCAGGAAACTGTCCATCCTCTGTGTCGAATCATTTTCTCGATCTGCAAAAATAAATGCCGTGGTCACCTCTGCACTCAGATCTTCAATCGAAACTTGGGTCTGCTCTCCCTTAAATAGACTGGCAAATGGACTGTGCGAAGAGGGAGAAGCCGGAGTGGCTGTACTGGAGGTTAACTCAGTAAGAGAAATGGTTGGTTCATACACCCCATCTCCCTCTTCTGGATAAGACACCTGATTGAGCAACCCATTTAGGCTAATCGAAGATGTGAAGTCTCCTTTGTGAGCCCACAGTAAACGTTGAATGTAAGGATTCGGAACATGCACCATGTTTTCTTGTTGGGCTTCTAAGGCTTCCCTTTGCAATAGATGCATCAAAATCTTTTGCCCCACCTGACTTTTTCCAAAGCACATGCACTGTTCTGCCAATCTAAATAGTTCTTGAGCATCGTTACGACGGATAATCTCTTGTGCTTGTGACTGAGAGGGTGGCGTTACTCCTGCACGGATTTGCTTATGAAAGGTTTCAATCTGGGGGTATGTAGGCTCCATCGATTGAAGCATAATGACCATCTTTTGCGCTTGAGACACCCAGCCTCTCTGCAATAAGATCTCTACCTGAAGCGCCTTTTTCTCGGGTGTTTCATCAACCCTTCTCAATCGCTGCCAAGCATGCTCTAGTAGACACAACTTGCGAAAAGCTTGAGCCTGTAGAAACGCAATCTTTGACGTTTGCGGTTTCTTTTCACTCCACTTCTCTACAATCTGCACGAGCAACATCAGCTGATCCTGTTCAGCCAATGCATCCAATGCTTTCAGCACTTTTTCTTCTGTGATGATCATAGAGATTTACACCCATTGGACACTCAGTTGTCCACGTAATATTTAATCTCGTATAGTTTATCACAAATGAAGCATATGAAACGGGCAATTTACCCATGTTTCACATGCTTGCCATGTAGATATAAATACTGTCGACGTTAAGACACAATAACAGCCAGTCCGATCAGAACTATTAATATCAAGATGTTCAAAACAATACTCGCGGATGCCGTGCTCTTTAGCGAGAAAATTGCAGTGCGACTTTCAGCCCCTTCATTCGCCATCGCCTCGCGGGTCTTTTCACGGATTCTACGCACCTCGCTCGTAACTGACTTTTCAATGCCCTCAATTTTCTTCGATGCATTGTCTTGAAACGACCGAGCGTTTGTTTCTCCACGTTGAAAGTCTTTTTTCAGTGCATCCTCTGTCGATTTCACATACTTCTTGATGTCACCATTTAAGCTCTTCTCTGATGTCGCGATGGTAACTTGAAGTTGCTGGACAAGCGACTTTAATTCTGCGATCTCAGAACGAAGTTCAGCAACGTCAGCAGAGGCTACTGCAGCAACAGCGACACTGCTAGAATTTGCTACAGGTGGCTTCGTCGGACCAGCACTTTGTGATTTGGAAACCACCACTGGTTTAGGCTTAGACGTAGATGTTGGCGAAGCTGGTTTTGGAGATGTTCCTGCCTGTGCCTTCTTTGCCGCCAAACGCTCTTTGAGACTCAACTTCTTAGCAGGTGCCGGCGATGCCGGTTCTGATTTTGGAGAGTCCTTCACCTCTGCCTTTGGCGCTTCAGTTTTGATGGCCTCTGATTTCGGCTTGGACACATCAACCACGGGGATCGCTCCACCAGTCAATGCTTTGGTCAGCGCTGGAACAACGTCAAACATATCTGCGACGATACCATATGTT
>CAJWHX010000329.1 GCA_913040875.1 uncultured Pseudomonadota bacterium
TTGGTGGTCCGATGCAACGGTCGGCGGTGGAACCGGTTTGGGAGTTCAGATTCCAAATGCCAATTACGGTCAATCAGGAACAGAGTATCGAGACGTGTGGATTCGATAGTCTATTCGGTCGCATTCTCAGCGAACCAAGCTTCAAGATCGACGCCATTTTGGCGAAGACCATCGATGGCTTGATTCTTGAGGATATCTTCGGGCAAGGATACATCTCCAAGCTGAATGGCAGCCCAAGATGCGGCGATGGTGTCTGTACCGGTTTCTGTACTGTAGATGAATCCAAGATAGAAGTTGGCGGTCATGTCTGCCCAGTCGACACTGCTTTCCGCTTCTCCATCCATCCACGATCGGTGGACCAGCGCAAGGCCTGAATCGAGGTTGATCCATCGAATCTCACTGGTGTAACTGGAGAGCATCTCGGCTCCAAGCGGCAACGAAGACAAAATGGTGGAGCGATAACTAAAAGAGATGCACGTCTTTTCCAGAAAACAATCCACATCGGTCAGGTTCTCTCGATCATAGGACAGGTAATTGGCTGGATAGACTTCCATACCGTCGGCAGCCGTATTGGCGTATGCGAGATTCTCAATGCTGTACCCAACAGAGTACTGCAGGGTCACTCCATAGGTATCTTCAGAGGCTGGGAAGGTTTCACCTGTCGAATCAAGTGCCATTTGAGAGAGGTTGTCGACAGCGTATCCCTCCCGCAGCATCTCCTCGTTGGTTGCTGCAAAGTCCAGCAAGTTGTTCGCACCGGCGATGAGAGTGTCATCGTCATTCATCGTGTGTTCAAACAAATAGGAGAGTAGTTCATTGAAGTCTTCAGGCGCTTCAACAGGTGCAGAACAGGCAAGAGATAACAATAGAAGCATTACGAACTCCACGGTTGTTTACCTTAGTGTATCCAATTTGTTGATGGGTTGTGAGTCCAGTGTGTAAATCGGTTAGAACGTTGAACCATGTCTACCGTATCCTTATCCACTCTCGTTTTGTTTCGATCTTGTTTCGGTCCAACTCGCCTTTCCGAGTTTGAGTCAGTCACTTCGAAGTTGTATCCCAATGTTCATACAGAATGGCAGTGGGACAGGGTAAACCGAGCCTATTATGGTGGGGACTATGGACCATCTATAATCCAGCGTTTGCCAGATGATTTGACGGCATTGGAATGGACTGAAGTGGCTGCGAGGTGCATTGGATGCAAAGGGGTGTTTCAAATAATGGGAGAGGGGGACACACTCGAAGACTGTATACAGAAGGTGGGGCGTCTTTCCGATGAGCAGATCCTAGGTTTGATTCAAGGGTCGTGGTCGATGCAGGTGAAAATGCTGGGTAGGAGTGATCGTCTCCATCCAAGAGATCGCCGAGACCGTGTGGAGTCTTTCCGAGAGGTATTGGGTATCCTTGTTCATCGAACAGTCAAACTGAACAACCCTGAGCATGAACTGGTTTTACTCGAAGACTGTAGAAGCCTAGAAAGTGATCTTGGCGCTGGTCAGCCTCAATCACCTAAGCATGTATATCTATTGTTGAAGGCACCATCATCAACCAGTCCTACGGTGAGAGATTTGGCAGAGATGAGCGATGTCAAGAAGCGTGCTTTCATTGGTACGACGACATTGCCGGCTGATAGAGCGCTCCTCATGAGTAACCTTGGGTTGTCTAAAGAGGGAAGAACGGTACTGGATCCCTTTTGTGGTTCAGGTGGTCTACTTATATCTTCTGCATTGCTGGATGCAAAAGTGGTGGGTGCTGATGTGGATGCTGAACTCTTATCCTTTTGCGATGCTCCTCTTCGATTTCCCAATTCTCCTCACCGACCCAATCGAGGTGTGGAAGTTGTTTCGTATGGGGACTCATTTACTGAACTTGGACTTGAACAGCCAACGTTAATCTTTGGATTGGACATACAGTCTGCTGATATTGTGACTCAAGTTCTGAAGGCGAATCATGGTCAGAGATACGATGCAGTCGTCACGGATCCACCATATGGGATTCGCGAGTCCAGTTCCAAAATGAGTGACAAGCAAATTACTGAACGACTCTGTGACGTCGCGAGTAAAGTGTTGAAACCGTTGGGTCGACTTGTATTTTTACGGGTGGTAGAATGCACTCTTGAGACTCTTGAACAGACACAACAAATCTTAGAGAGGGAACTGAATCAGATTGCAACGCGATACTGTTTCGATGTTTTGAGTCTGACCATGGAGAAGTTTAACAATCGATGTTGGCGAGCGACAGTTGTGCTATCTATGAACGATAAGATTGTCCGCTGAAACCAAATGGTTTATGTCCGTCGGAAATCTGTATCCACCATCCAAAGCAACCACAGTCCAATGGGAAAGCCAATCACAATCAGTGGAAAAGGAAGACCTATCCAAGGAAAGAGTGTACATATAGCCCCGATGATGTATTCCTTGCGAGGCAGTGTGCTATCAATTGTTTGACTCAGATTCTTGATCCGCAGACAGACTGTGTAGCAGGTAAAGTTGAAGGCTACTCTCCACAGCATCCAGCCAATCGGAGATAGCAGTGTGTCAGAGGGTGCGGAATCCATGCGACCGTCTGTTTTAAAACCATTGAGTTTGGCATAAGGTTCAATCAGGCTACCAGAGTCTGTTCCCATCATCGAAGCAATCTGTGATAGACCCAATGCGATATCCCAAATTCCACGCATTATGGCCCAACTGACTCCAATCGTTCCAAGGATGGATAGTGTGCGACCGATAACTTGTCTACGTTTACTATGGGTGGAAAAGGTCAGTACTCCCATGAGAATAGGAGTGACCAAAAGAATCCCGAACATGATCAACCTCATGATATTGTGAGAGATCAATGCTAGGTTTAACGGAATATTGTGTGGGATGTTGGGTTCGAGCCATGATGCGTATGCTGTAAAGGCATTGAGTTTACCGTCGGGACTGGCATTGTGAACGGTACCGTCTGTCAGTTGAAAGGGTCTAGGTGCACCAGGAGGAAGAGGGGTGTCCCCCGCATGAAAATGCATCCACTGAAAGATTGTCACCCGTCTGAATAGTCCCATGTCCTCAACTCGAGTACTCCACGGATTGTATAGATAAGCGATTCTGGGTTCAAAAGAGTACCATTTTGATGCGTCCCACTTTAAGGCATGTCGAGTTCGTTTGTCTCTTGAACTTCGATTTTGTTGAATGTTGGAGATGTTTTGTTTGTAGAGTGAACTGGATTTGTCTGCTTGAGCGATACCTGCGCGAACAGAGTAACTTAAGGCTAGGTAATTGGGCCACAACATGTAGTCTTCATGGTCTCCATTGATGAAGAGCATTGCCAGATTGTCTGCCGACTCCGGAAATGGAATGCGTCCTACTGCGATCATTGAACCATAGAGCGTTGCCAGTTGCAATCGCTCTCCAGTAGATATCTGTTTGCTATTGCTCAAGTGATTCAAATGGTTTTGTACACCCGTATGGATCCTTTCAGCAATTGGGAATGGGGCAAAACAGAGGAAAACACCCAGAAATGTTCCAAGTATCGGTAAGGAGAATAGTGCTATTAGGATTTTGCGCATATGGTATACTCCTTATGTCTTGTAATCATTACATCGAAAAGGATTGAGTATGAAAAAGGTAGTGGTGTTGATTCTCACTATGGTGAGTATACTTTCGGGAGTATATGTGGTGAAAGAAAAGAGACCACACATGCTCCCTTTGTATTACAAAGTACCATATACTCTCGAAGAATGTGGCGAGAAATTTGATTCCAAGACCTTGGATGCATTGAATGAGATTCGCGAAACAACGAAAACGCGATACCGAATTTTATCTGCCTATCGCTCTCCTAAACACAATAAGAAAGTTGGTGGTGTCTCCAAAAGCCAGCATACCAAAGGGATAGCGGTTGATCTGTGGGTCCCTCAGAGTCATAGAGCAGACTTGTATTCTGCTGCCAAATCTGCTGGCTTTTCTGCTTTTGGATGGGGTAATAACTCTGTACACATCGATCAAGGGAGAAAGCGTTGGTGGACATATGATGATGCAGGAAACGACATGTCTGGAGATAAAAGGATGAAGTATCTCCATAAAGCTCCCGATAATTTCAGGAAGGATTGGGGGCTTAAATAGTTCATCAGTAAAGAGGAGAAGATATGAATACATTCACCCGCATAAACATTGCATTACTCATATTGATACCGGTGTGTTTGATTGCTGGTCATGTCAACGATGGTGCACTCGATTGGAAAGTCAATCAGATCAGTACCTATGCTGCCAAAGCACCCCATGACAATTGGATTACAGCAGGGATGGCTTTTAGTGTGTTGGCACTGCTCTCGATGGGTACGGT
>CAJWHX010000330.1 GCA_913040875.1 uncultured Pseudomonadota bacterium
CAATCAGCCAACTCTGTGTACCTTTGGGACCCAATGGTGAGACCGGTGTATTTGGATGTGCCTTTCGGAATGATTCGATGTTCGTGGTGTGTAGAATGACACCTGGTAAAACAGAGTAGACGTGATCATCAAGGGAAAATTTCCTTGTATCAATCGATTCTATAGTGAGATCATGAAAAGGTTCAGACGACGCTGTCAGCATCAAAGAGTAAAGAACAGAAATCATGATAAGGAGCCGTGACTTGAGATGAAAAAATGTCATTGATTGGATATATTGTATTGTCAAAACGATTCGATATGTCTTGATAAGTAGAATAACCCAAAAGCCTGACTGGAGGAAGAGATGTGGTTGATTGGATTGCTGGCTTGTGGTGAAAAGGTAAACGATACAGGTACTCAGAGTACATTTGCGCCGGTGTGTACTCAGCCGACCGAGATCAGTTGTGAAGATGCCGCCATTTTAGATCTGTCGTTGCATGACGATAAAGTGTCCGATGGTGCCGTATCCACCACTACGGATGGCGAAGATTTTGTCAGTGTGGTCGATGCATCTGCTGGAGGGTTTAACTCAGCGTCCAGCAATCCATGGGTGTACGTTAAGTTCACAGAAGATGGTCTTGAGAAGATCGAGATAGATGATGAAACCGCTCTTGAGTCAATGGATTGGGACTTGTCCTTGCGACGGTTTATCTTGCGATTGAATGGTGGATCCACTGGTGCATCCTGTGTGGGCTCTGTTTCATTCCTCGAAAATACCTACGATGGAATTACTGCCGTTCCAGAAGGATTGACATATTTGGAAGACAACTTCTACACAGAGGATTGTACCATTATCAATGACTCTTCCGGTTTGCCTGGATCGCCACAGGTAGCATTGGCACCATGGTGGGGCTATGATGGCTGTGTTCAGACCACCCAAGTACCACATCTCATTCAGTTGGCCGATGGTTCCATCGTAAAGATGGTCGTAGAAGCCTATTACGAGTCTGGACAAGAGGCTTGCAACAACGGAGCTGGTGCTGGAAATGGATCTGCAATATACACGCTTCGTTGGACTTTTATAGATTGATCAATCCTGGCTTTCAATCCGCCTGTTTTGTTTAGAGCCATTGCCAGAGAACCCTTATGATAGCACTGTTACTAACATCCATATCCTTCGCTGAACGACCAACGGAAGGCGGATTGTTCTCCTTTGACTCTACGGATACAGTCGAAACATATGACCAAGGTATGATCAGGGTTCACTATTCTTCCTCTGGTAGCAACGTGGCCATCATGGACGATCTAGATGGGACTGGTGCGCCAGACTATGTTGAGCTGGTTGCCCACACTGCAAATGACGTATTGGAGTTTTACGCCGATCTTGGGTTCTTGTATCCACTCTCCGAGAGTGACGTTGGGCTAAATGATTTGGGTGGGACGTCTGCATTTGATGTGTACTTGGTTGACTTTGGTGGGAACTCAGATGGTATGTTTGGCATCGACGGTTGCCGAGGGACAGTCTGTGCCGGTTACATGGTGATGGAGAATGATTTTCGAGGATATGGGTATCCTTCGTTGGAAGAAGCCACGGATGTTTTGGTGAGTCATGAGTTGTTTCATGCTGTTCAAGCCGCCTACAATTCCGGTCAACCCTCATGGTTGTCTGAAGGGTCTGCTGTTTGGGCTGAATGGGTGTACAATCCGGACGTGCAAGATTTTATCAACTTTTCAGCGGCCTATTTGTCTGAAACAGAACGGTCGATTCACAAACCTCCATCGGGTATGACCACTGCATTTTCGTATGGGACAGCCTTGTTCTTTGCCTTTTGGGATGAATATTACAACGAAGATGTTTCTCGAATGATTGCCTTGCAAGAATCATTGGTCGACCTAGACGAAGACGATATGATTCTGGCCGTGATGGATCAGATGGATGATGTGGCAACGGATTGGATGGTCTTTTCAAAATGGAACTTGGCGACCAATCTGCGATCCGGTGAAATGGAGAGTTACTCCTTTGCGGGGCGATTGTTTGGTTTGCAAAGTGAAATGGAAGGAACGATGATTGAGGACGAGTATCGATTTTATCCTCTTGCAACGACCTATTTCGAATTGGAGCACGCTGGAGGAGACTGCACGTTTGCATATGTCGGTGAGGATGAAGACGTTCAGTTTGCGCTACATCCCGTGGTGAGCGGGGACAAGGTCGGACCGTCAATCAAAGAGTGGCGCATCGGTGATGAGCCCATTTGGACAGAAGATCTGTCTGCCGGAGAATATTGGGTCATCGGTACCCTTCCAATTTTGGCTGATGGTTCGCAAAAGATTGAGTTTTGTTTGGGGGCTGAATGCGTAGTACCAGAGATTGAAGACACTGCTGAGTCAGAACCAATGCCAAAGAGTGGTTGTCAAACTCAGCCGTTGTCTATCGGTTTCTGGATGGTTTGCTCCGTCTTTGGGTTGAGAACCAGAAGAGGGGGAGGTGCATGATTCTTTTGACTAGCATTCTATTTGGGTGTTCTGAAAAGCGCATTATGCCTTCGAATCCTAAGGAGCCGATGCTGTACCATCTCGATTTGGAATATGCACTGGATTTTGACCAGTCGGAGATCCCCGATGCTGAAAGTATGTGGAAGCTGGATCTGCGGCTCACACTTGATGAAGTACATCGCGATGATTCATTATCGTTTCGGCTGGACTTTTTGGATGTTCAATATGCCGATGACACTACAGAATGGATTGGTCATCCACTAATGGGCAATCAGGTTGAAGTTCGGTGTTTTCCATGGGGCGAACTTCTTTTGGTAGAGGGCTTTGAATCCATATCGGTGTTGGAAGATGTACAGTGGCTGGATTTTATCTTTGGAGCCCTGTTTCCCAACCCACCTCGAAGAACGGGACAGCAGTGGCAGAATCGTTTGTTGCCTTGGCCCTTCTTTTTAAATCCGGAACCCCACTCCAAGCAGATCCTGGCAGCCACCTGGACTCAGCCAGCGTCCCATCATTGGGAGTACGAGGGTACGTGGTATGGAAAGCGTGGAGTGACACCTCTCTTCGATGGGACGAGTAAAGGAAATGTCACCGCGACATCACCATGGGTTACGAGCCATGAGTTCGAATGGCGTAGGAGCATAACGGTTCCAGTAGAGGTTACCCAAGAGGTCGTTGGAACACTGGAGCGGATACAATGAACCTGTATAGAGAAGAACTGCAAGATTGGTTGAGTCAAACTTTTCCAACCGGTTTTCGCGATACTGATTTTGACACATCAAGAATATTGACGGGATTTCAAGAGCACATGCCTCGAGAGATGAAAGATGATCGGATTCCGATGAATTGGACTGAGACAGAGCTGCAGTGGGACTCTATTTGCAACTCTTTGTTTGATCATGCATCTGGAACAGAAGATGAAAGTCTTGCTTGGATGCTGGTGAAAATGGTAGCCGATCGGATCCACGGTCAATGGAGAATCGATGGCAATGCCGGTCGCGTGTCGGCTTTGTCAGATGTTCAGTCTAGAGAGCGTTGGCTATTTGCCATTCGAGCCCGATTGGGGGTGGTGGATGGTTGGCTTCGTCAAAACGGTGGCAAACCATACTCAAGACATGTGTTTGAAGCGCTAGCCAATCCAGTGCTGTTGACCATCTCTCCTAGACGGACGCTGTGGAATTTGGATCCGAATGAGGATGCGCGGATGTTGTATGACCGGTTGGTTGAAATATTGAATCTACCGGTGTCTGGTGAATGGATACAGACTGTAGAGACTCTCATTCAAACTCCTTTGCTCTCTGACTCAGGAATAGAGGGGGTGTCGAATTTGCAAGCCATTCTATCAGAGGGACCCAAGCGTGAGCGTAAACGGTGGCAGGACTCAGATCTAGGTGCGATACAAACCATCCTTCGACACTTACAACAACAAACCTTCTGCGCTCACGCAATCAATCTCTGCTGGCGAAGTGGGTAAGACTGAGAAGGGATTGTGGTGGCAGTCAGAAATAATATCCCTGCGAGGCGATTGAAGTCGGTTGAATTCTTGAACACCACTGAAAAATCGACTATACATAGGGCACTGGTAGTAAAATTGTTGAGGCACCCTATGAAACTATACAAAGGAAAGATCCCCGTCATCGCACAAGATTTGGTGACGAAGCTGGTAGATGAAGGTGATGTGGAATTAATCCCCGGGATGCGTTCCGAAGCGGTAGAAGATATGGCGTCGATCATGAACAATTATCTTCGTCAAGAAAGACGTTTGAGCAACATTGTACGTGACTACATCGCAGAGTACAAAATCGACTATGATCGACGCGGTGAAATCCGTCGGGAG
>CAJWHX010000331.1 GCA_913040875.1 uncultured Pseudomonadota bacterium
CAGAAAAGGTTGCCGTCCCTGAACTTGTCGCTCCTTGTGTCGACATACTAGATCCATTTATCGCCCAGTCTAACGATACATCATCTGGCTGATCTTGCGCATCAGCTACCGTAGCCGTAAACAATATGGGACTGCCCTCACTCATTACAGATCCGTCTAATGGTGAATCAATCGCAATGCTGGGGGGAGTTCCAACTGTAAAGGTTGTCAAAGCCGTACATGTAGCACCAACTTCATCGGCCACCTGAAGACTGATGGTGTGTGTGTTGACGGTCAAATCGGCATAAGAGAAAACAATGTGCCCGGATGAGTCTGGTGTTACGGTACCCAAAACCCCGTCTTTGTCAGAACTCCACGTTACAGCCAACCAATCGGGGGCGACATCCACATCACTGGTCATTCCGGTGAACGTCACCACATCACCCTCTGGACACACTGAATCATTTAAAGGAGTATCAATCTCACACAGAGGAGCGGAGTTTGCGGGACCCACATCAATGATGACGGTTTCCACAGCCTCCTTTCCTGTTGTATCCTCGACATGAAGTTCCACTGCATGCTGACCTTCAGTAAGGTTTCCATACCCAAGTACTTGTCCTGTACTGTTGGGAATGGAGTCAACACTGCTGAGTTGACCATCGATATTGGACTCCCAAAATGCAACCAAAGATTCAGCACTGTCCTCGGCATCTGAGACCACCCCTTCGAAGGTGATCAACTGGTCTGCATAGTACATACCACCTGTTGCTGGACTGATGATTTGTACCACAGGCTCTTGTGTAGGTTCTACGGATACAACAATGGTGTCATCCCCCCTCGAATTATCTGCATCTCGAACGGCAAGGGTGATCTCCGTATCGCTGAGTCCCAATGAGAGATCGCATATGGTTTCACCATTTTCATCTGGAATCACACCATCGCAAACGATTTCTCCGTTGACATACCAGATCGTGGTCAGCTGGTCCGGCGTGTGATTGGGATCCGTAACGGACCCCACGAATCGTGTCGGCATCCCTTCCAACATCGCATCACCGGTGTCATGTGAAACGATATCGGCCTTTGGAGCCGGGTTTTGAATGGTAATGCTTTTATCTGTTCGACAAGCTACTGTTGCTATTAGACCAAGGCTGATAAATGGGCGCATGAAAATACTCCAACAGGGTTTGAATATTTGTCTCGAATCCTTCTATGGATGCAAATGGACTTCACATCTCATCTAGATATCATACAGTGTACAACCTTATGGACTATGAACCGATACAATTTATCAGAACGTATAAACCGAGCATATTCAAGACCTCATAAAACCGAAATCTTTACGCTATAGAGCTCACTCTTCTTCATTCATCGTTTCAACGACTTCTTCTACGCTTTCTTTGATCTTCTTCGCCTTATCAACAGATCCTTGAACCTCATCAATTTGCTCACATACCTCTAGAATCTCTTTCCATGTTTCAGTCTGCGGTTCAGGGGCTAGGTCTCCAACTGAATCTCCAACAAAATCCACATAAAACTCCCATGCGATGGAAAACAGCCTAAACCAAACCATCTCTTTATCTCGGAAGGCTTTCAACGTAGCCCTATAGTTTCGAATGTTCGCTCGGTGCCCCAAGACCTCACCATTAATTTCTGACATCGTATCAAAGGTTTGCTCAAAAGAGGTCGTCAGTTCAGAGAGTGTAGATTTGTGGTCGGTCACTATGCTTTTCAACAACTGACTTTTCGTTCCCTTTGCAAAATCTTCCAAGTCTTCCAAGACCGATTGAGCCTCACTGAGATTTCGTAGGGCTTCTGTAAGTTGAGGAGACATCTTTCGACTTTCGAGTTCCATTCGGTCGCATGCAGTACTGATCTGGTCCAAGGTACCGAGCATAGTCTTGGTGCTGGCCACAATACTCTCAGGGAAGACCGCTTGTAGTACGGCTCTACTGGCTTCGACCACATTGGCATGCTGCTGTTGCAACGTCCATTGCTCTTTCAACTCTTCAAGGCTGCTGTGTACACGATTGAGATTGGTGGCGACATCGCCAAAACTGTTTCGTAAATTGTGGTACGTATCGACAAATCCTTTCAGTGCTTTCAGTCCATTGGTCGTATAGTATATCAAAGAAGCGGCTAACCCCACTGGTCCACCTGCGGCAATACTCCCAGCGATGGAAACCGTTGTCACAGTTGCACTCACAGTCGTCCACAATGCAGACACAACAGTTATTGTGTCTTGCCAAGCGACTTTACTGCTGGTCAAACCAAGTACACGATAAAACTCGGCCTGCGCATTTTGAATTGAGTTTTGGGCCTCTCGTTGGAGCACGTCTTCAATGAGTTGCTTTAGGCCATTACCACCATTCTTATTGAACTCCTTTTCAATCTCATCTGCGAGTACGTCAATTAATCCACTGAAGTTGGCTGCAAACAACACCTTGTTGTGCAGATCTTGATCATCTGCAACTTGATGCACTCGCTCATCGGGTTTTTTACTGCGAAACTCCCATTCGATCAGAACCTGCAGTTCGATGGGACCATCCGGCTGATATTGAGTGAAGATATCTTTGGTCTTAGCGTGGGTTGAGAGTACTCGCCCCAAGTCCGGATGCTCTAAAATCCGAAAATTTCGACGATACCGAGCTCCTGAGAAAGCCTCTGACACCGAACTGGCAATCCCTTCAAAGAAGCCTTCTTCCAAGGGGTCAAAGCTCATGGTTGCCGCCTCAATAATCTTTCGTGCATCCCACTTGCCATTTCGACACAATTCTAAAAATACAGGTACATCGTTGTCTTGTGTTTTCAACAACTTTTTCAGAGCCTCTGGTCGTTTGCCAAAGGTGACATATGATTTGTGTAAATTCCCCATAATACTCTCCTACACCCCTTCAAATTGTTTGGCGATTCGGAAAAAATCACTCCAAGTACCATTTGCCAAGCGATTTTTCAATGCCACTAGACCTTCTGGTTCCGTTCCGAAATCTTTCCATAAGATTGTCCACACTGGACCGTTCGCTGATGCTTGTGCGATGAAATCTCGTGCCTCTGACCCAGAGATACCCATCAACTCGGTGATGGTTTCGAAATCGTTTGCAATCGAATCCAATTCAGCCTGAGCATCAGCGCTCGCTTCTTCTGCAGCCTCTTCGGTATTTGCCCTATCGGCAATCTTTCCAAGTGCACTTTTCAAATTGGGCAAATACTCTTTCAAATGTCCTTTGGTCAAATCAAAATCGGTGGGCTTGAATCTTTTCAATGGACCGTCTGTATCAAAGAATATACCTTCGTTGGTTTCAAACAACTTGTACATCTTCTGCTCCGCAAACTTTTTGAGTCGCCGATACACCTTTTGCAAATCGTCTTCAATCGACTCAGATGGAGATGCCACACCTCGTCTGTAAATGTCTCGAGCTGTATCATTCCACCACAGAAAATATTTTACAGCATCTTTCAACTCTTTGGTCAGTTGAATTCCTGCTGACTCGAGGGTTTGTTCTGTCCTCGCATCCAACGCCTGCTCTGCACTGTCATCTGTTCCAGAACCGATTTGCTTAACAATCTCCGCCCCTTTAAGCAGTTTTCGGACTGTAGAGTCACGCATCAATGATTTCAATGTTGATTTACCGGCACCGTTGGTTTTACACACCACTGAGATTTCAACCTTTTCCGAAGTTTTGCGCACCAACCCTGCTACCACACCAGAATCCTTCTGAATACTAGACACATCACCAACTTTCAGTTTCTCCAAATAACTCTTCACTTTTAACGGTCGTTTGAACTTATTGGGATCTTTGATTCGTTTATCGATTCCGAAAAAGAAATCCCCATTCACCTCAACAGCATACCAAACCATGGGGGATGCCCCCAAAGCTTTCACCGCCGATTTTGACAAGGTTGTGAGTTTCGCTGCGCTTCCATTTACAGACATAGGCAATCCTATTTTTTGTGTTTACAGTATTATGTCAAAATCGTCATCGAGTGTTTCGATTATCTATTGAAGTCACTTAATTTTGCATGCAACCCAACACCATAGATACACACCAACAAAATTTCAACCTTATATTGTTCTATGAGTTCAGCGACAGGATTATGGAACGTGAGTAACCGACAATACACCATTAACAAATGGAACATTGTGTAGCTGTACTGATGACTTATTTTGACCAGTCATTTGAACCGTAGTGGTGAACCATAAGAATCCTGTATACTATTGAAAGGTACAGAGTGACATCAAGAAATACATTTATTGAGGTTAATCATGCTTGAAACGAACCAAAACAAGGCCGAACGCATATTGCGAATCCTGATCGCACTGATCCT
>CAJWHX010000332.1 GCA_913040875.1 uncultured Pseudomonadota bacterium
TGGATCAACGACTCAAAGGCGACCAATATAGAAGTCACCGAAGCCGCACTAAGAAGTATGACAGAACCAGTGACCCTTCTCATAGGTGGCGCCGGTAAGCAAGGTGCCGATTACACGCAACTGAAGGATCTGATCCGGAAAAACACCACTCAGATTATTTGCTTTGGAGCCAGTGGAAACGAGATCCATTCACAATTATCCACCGTTATTACAGAAAATATTCAATGCACCGTTACAGTTGACTTGTCAAGTGCAATTCAATTGGCTAGACTAAAAGATGACCCCCGACCCGTTTTGCTATCCCCCGCCTGTGCATCCTTTGACGGCTTCAAGAATTTCGAGCATCGAGGTCGGTTTTTTAAAGAGACCCTTCTAGCATCGGAAGCTGTATGACCCAAAGAATTGATCACTGGCTTGTCCTCATCGTAACCCTCCTTGTCACAGGAGGAATGTTGATGGTTTTCTCCGCCAGCGCAGTGGGTAACCCCACCGTTGTTGGGGCCGAATTCAAGTATCTGATTCGTCAAGGTATGGCCTTGGGCGTTGGTTTATCTCTTTGTGTTGCCGCCTCTCTTGCAACCTCCAAAATATGGCGAGGGATTCACCAATATATCTATTTTACTATGGTTGTGGGCCTCATCTTCTGTCTTATACCGGGAATCGGGCACTCCTCTCACGGGGCCGCACGGTGGATTGGCTTTGGCTCAATCAACTTTCAGCCTTCTGCCTTCGCCAAAATTGCCGTTCTGATCTCCTTGGCTGCCTTTCTCCATAAGCACAGGGGCAAAGTGCATTTGTTGCCCACTCTGATTCAAGCCGCGACCATTCCAGCGTTCATGATGGCCTTTATCATTGTCGAACCGGACTTTGGAACCTCTCTCATCATTGCCTCCTTGAGTTTCTTTATGATGGTCATTGCCGGTATGCGTATGAAACATCTTCTCGTATCCTCTGTCGGATTGCTTACTGTTGGCGGAGTGGTCTTAATGTCCGCTGAGTACCGGGTGCGCCGTATGTTGAACTTTCTCGACCCGTGGCAAACCAGACAGTCTGAAGGATATCAGGTTGTCCAAAGCTGGATTGCCATGCACAACGGTGGCTTGAACGGTCAAGGGTTGGGAAACTCAATCGCCAAACGTCAGTTCCTACCTGAGCCGTGGACCGACTTCATCGCAGCCGTGATTGCCGAAGAACTTGGCTTTGTTGGTATCGTTGTCCTCATCTCTCTATTTGGAGCCCTACTCTGGCGAGGACTCTACATTGCACGCCACGCAAAGGACGCCTTTTCAATGTACCTTGCCACCGCACTTACGTTTATGATCGTTGGCGAAGCCTTCTTCAATCTGGGTGTTGTCATGGGTGTCGTTCCACCGAAAGGACTTGTTCTTCCCTTTATATCCTACGGTTCATCAGCGATGATGGCCAATATGACCGCCATCGGAATCTTGATTGGCATCAGTGCTGAGAGAAAGGATACCCCTATGGAAAAGGGGTGGTACAAAGCCCCTTCTATCGCATCACATACCGAATCTGAAACTCAGCCACAATTGAGTGAAGCCTTGGATAAACTTGAAGAACTCGGAAGTGTCGAAGAGGTCTCTGTCGAGTCAGCTACAGTGGGTCTCCAACCATGATGTTTCAAGGGAAAATCCGACACATTCACTTTGTAGGGATCGGCGGATCGGGTATGAGTGGGATCGCTGAAGTGCTTCTAAATCAAGGCTTCATCATTACTGGTTCTGATATGAATACCTCTAAGACAATAGAGAGATTACGCTCATTGGGAGCACAAATTACAATCGGACACACCCCTTCAAATATTGATGGAGCCCATGTTTTAGTGACATCTACGGCCATTCCAAAACGGAATGTGGAAGTCGTAGAAGCAAATAAACGCAGTATACCAGTCATCCCACGCGCGGAGATGCTCGCAGAACTGATGCGTATGAAATACGGTCTTGCAATTGCTGGATCGCATGGAAAAACGACGACGACCAGTATGGTGGCAATGTGTCTGGTCGCTGGTGGTATGGATCCAACAACGGTCATCGGTGGTAAACTGGACGCTTTTGGATCTTCCGCCAAGTTGGGTCATGGTGACTATCTGGTTGCAGAAGCCGATGAATCTGATGGCTCCTTCATGCTCCTCAGTCCAACCATCGCCGTCGTAACAAACATTGATCCTGAGCATCTCGACCATTGGAAAACTGAAGAAAATCTGATTGTCGGTTTTCATCAGTTCGTCTCTAAGGTTCCCTTCTTCGGGTGTGCAATACTTTGTTATGATGATCGACGAGTTAGAACGTTGATCCCCTCTATCCAACGCCGAATCATCACATATGGATTGGATCCCAAGGCAGATGTTCGTGCCATTCACATTCGTCAGGATGGTCTGAGCACTTCTTTCATCGTCGTTCACAAACAAGAATCTCTGGGCAGAATCACCATCTCAATGCCTGGTCAACACAATATATCCAACGCCTTAGCTGCCATCGCTATGTCCTTGGAATTGAACATTCCATTTGCAACAATACAACAAGGGTTACATCAATTTGGTGGCGTCAATCGACGCTTTACAGTGACCAAAGAAGGACCGCTAAAAACAAATCCCAATTCGAAATCGATCACCCTCATCGACGACTATGCCCACCACCCAACTGAGATCAACGCAACGCTGACTGCAGCCAGACAAGCCTGGCCCACACGGCGCATCATCGGTGTATTTCAACCTCATCGGTTTACTCGCCTTCGCGATCATTGGGAAGAGTTTTCAGACTGCTTTAAAGATATAGACCAAGTGATAGTTTGTCCTGTCTACACGGCTGGTGAAAAGCCCATCGAAGGATTTAATGCAGCCAATATATCTGAAAAGATTGGCGGAAAAGCCAGTCTCGTTTCATCATTGGATGAGGCACATACAGTAATCGCCAAGCGTCTTACGGCAGATGATATCGTCATCACATTGGGCGCTGGAAATGTCAACCACATCTGTACTACACTTGGAGAACTGATCGATGGCTAAAGGCAAACGCTCAAAGGTAGCGGAACTACACTGGACTGAAGAGTTGGGTCAAATAGATGGTGTACACATTCATGACGATCATCAGTTACACCAGCACACCCCTCTGAGAGTTGGTGGACCTGTGGAGGCGTGGGTACGATGCAACTCAATCAGTGCACTACGAGCAGCAATGCCAATCGTGCGCAAGCAATCTTGGAGGCTTCACTGGCCCTTTGAAGATTGGCTTGTCAAAGATGGTGGATTAAATGGCGTGGTCCTTCGATTGGAGGGAGAATTTGAATCGGTCAGAACAATCGAACATGGAGTGGAACTTGGTACTGCGGCACTGTGGTCGTCTCTAACTGGTGTTGAGAATGCCCCCAAAGAGTTGCAACAGTGGTCTGGGTCTGTCGGAGCCGCAATATTGTCTAAGAATGCAGCCAAGCTGTTTGCTGGGTTTGAGATTGAAGTCGAATGGCTACGAGGTCGGCATAAGCATCGCCGATTTTTCGATCATCAAACGCCTCTGGAGATCCCAGAAAATGCACTTCCCCTCTTCGTACGACTATTCAATGTTCGGCGACCGCGAAAGTTAATACCAACGCGTACGGGGCACATATTTTCTCTAGACAAAAGTTATCCTCTGGGACAAACGTTGATCGATTTGAATCTACACGCCGTACGTCTTCGTTCATGGAAGGTCTCCGAGACCAATCCCAATGTCATCGTCCACTTGGGTAAGGGGCAGCTGGGAGACCTCCAACTGCTACAAAAGGCCCTCAATCAACGATTGCAACCCGCTCGAAACACCAAATTAGCTTTCCGGCTTCCCGTCATTGGACGCAAATCTTAAATTATGGAGTCACCAGATGTCTACACCTAGATTTACCAGTGAACACCGTGTTGGTGTCTTGATGGGGGGGCTCTCTCCGGAACGAGACATCTCCATGAAGTCTGGCAAAGCCGTCGCTGAATCTCTGCGTTCCAGGGGCTACACTGTCATTGAAATTGTCGTCAATCGAGATATTGCCAGTGTGCTTGAACAAACAAAGATTGATGTCGCTTGGCTTGCGCTCCACGGTACGTACGGTGAAGATGGTTGCATACAAGGTCTGCTGGAGATTCTGCAAATTCCCTACACGAGTTCTGGTGTACAAGCCTGTGCTGTGTCGATGCACAAAACCAGCACCAAACGCTTGCTTCAAGATACCACTGTTCGATTGTGCAAAGATTCAGTGTGGTATGCCGACCAACCATTCCCCTTAGATTGGCAAGCCCCTCTGGTCATCAAA
>CAJWHX010000333.1 GCA_913040875.1 uncultured Pseudomonadota bacterium
CTCCGAAGAGAGTATGAATGTGGTTCATTTCAGGACAGCACCACGTGGATGGAGAAGGTGGCGCAAGAAATTATTGGGGTTGGAATCTACAGTCATTGAAACGCAATTGATGGCTCACTCGCCTCTGCTACTCCAAATGCTTCAAATGTATCCCAACCGCGGATTGGTGTTGTTGCCGTTTGATGTGGAAGGGCAATAGAGGGATGCGATGATTAAAAAATGTGGCCTGGTATGTCGACTTTTAAAGCATCATATGACTTTTTGACCAACGTAATCAAGTTGAAGTCGTTCAGTTCTTGAGAGCGGTCATGAGCTCGTTGTAAGTACTCATGCGTGTACTCAGGTATTCGAGCAACAGTCAGCAATGAAAGGATCTCTAGTTTACCGTCATTTTTATCGATGGCCTCTGTCAAGGATTGTCGTGCCAGAGAGTTCGCTGTTTCCCAGTCTTCTGCTTGTATTGCACTGTCGGCTTGAGCCAGTAGATGATCTCGGTCTTGAGACTGTTTTGTCAGTGCGCTGAGCATTCCCACAGCCTGTGTTCGGAGTTCTTCTAAACTAGCAACACCTTTGGCATCATCAATGGCTTTGGCCAGACGAATTCCAGTGTAACAATGACGCAGGGCCTCTTTGGGTTGATGGAGGTTGAGATGGGCTTGACACAGCCATGCATGAAACCTTGGGGTCCAAAGCGGGTTATCACCGATCACATCTTCAAACTCAGTCCACACTTGGAGTACATATTCGGACTTGTTTTCTCGTAGAAATTGTAAACACCCATCTGCGAGTTGTTGGATGTTGGGTGTCATTGCGTTGTCTCGCTTAGAGCCTGCCAAATCATATACGGATCGGATCCGCCAAATATCATCGCTTGTTTTGACATTTCCACCGACTTTGCGGTTTGACCATCGGCTTTGTACAAAACAGCCAGTGTGTCAATATAGTCTGCTCTACCTGGGTTGTCTTTAACAATCTGTGCCATCGTTTCGATGTTGGAATCAAGGTTTGAATGGACGAGAGCATCGTACCAAGCGTAGCAGTTGACTTTTGCAGTTTCTTGCAATGGAGCACAGTCTCTGCGTTTCCCATCGTTGGCGATATCGACGGCAAGTTCAGTATTGCCCAGTTCAAAGTGTGCTGCAGCGAGAAAATCCAACGAACTCCGTCTTGAATTTCGCAGTGACATATGGTTGTCTATCGTGGTTCTAACAATGGGCTCAAAAGGCGTTCCTTTTGCGGTCTGAGCCAAGAACCACAACGAATGATTCCCCAGTGGATTGTGCTGAATATCCATTCGCAATGTTGCCACGGTTCCAGCGACATCTCCACTTCGTTGCTTCAATAACGCTTTGTACACCAGATATTCTTCTGTTCCGTTCTTCTGTGACTTATGCATCCAATCCTTTGCACCAGCTAGATCATCATTCATTAGATCAAGCAGTGAAGCAAGCCAATAGGTGTGTGGCACCACTCTATCTCTAGCCAACTCCTTGTTTAGAAGTACATGCGCTTTGTCCATTTGATCGGCATGTACGTAGGACAACATCAGTGCATCGAGCAATCCCAAGTCTAAAAGAAGTAGGCTATTTACTTGCTCAAGTTCTTCTAATGCGTCGCTAATATTACCGATGTTGTAATAATAGTTGGCTAGGGTGATGTGGTATTCCGGTTGGTCATTTTTGCTAATCAGACGCTTGAGTTTTCGAATGGCGGTGTTGTTTTCACCCAAAATAAAATGGAGCTGAACTTCCGTCATTGAACTGGCATCCATCATTCCCCATTGGATGGACTGTAGGTAATCTTCATGAAGATTTCTAACGGGTAGGTCAGAGGTGGATGGCATCAGCTGTAGCTTTTCTTGCTGATACCCGATGATGAGTCGGTTGTTTTCCAGCGCATGATACCCAACCAGTGAAATGAACTCGTCATCCTGTGGCGTCAGTAAAATGGCAGGCTCTGAATATTGCTGATTGTGCCCCCCCAGTTTAAGACCGTCGATACCAACACTGACTGTTTCCATGACATAGTCTTGTAGATTGGCTCTGTCGGCACCAACTCCCATAATGGTCTCTCTACTTTGAACACCGTGATCCAACAGTTGAGGTGCGTGAACGGAATTGATAATCAGTCCAGATGAACCCGTATCCACATTGGCTAGAATGGTCTGGATACCTCCTTTTCCAAACTCCAACTCGATGGGTGCCAATACCTGTTGACCGTCGTAAGATATTTTCTGTGCATCCTCTGAAAACTCAAAACTGTTGTGAAGTTGTATGCGTTCCAACCCATAATCGATATCGACCACAAACTGTTCCCAGACATTGTTCCCAATAATTCCTGCAATGGGAACGATACCGGCCTGTGTGGGTAAGCCTTCAACAGAGACGGCAAACGCCACGTTGTTTAGCTTTATCGAACCGAGTTCTAGTTCTGGAACAATGGTTTCCACCCAAGGTACTCGGCCAGATACACCCGTTAGGTATCCATTCTTCCTAGAAGAGTGGAGTTTCATTTCATTCACCAACGCAATGCTAATGGCGGATACAGATGCACCTGTATCGACCATGAAGTATTGTTTACCAACCGTCGGTAGTTCGACACTAATAAAGAGCCGCTCGCCTTGACTATTGCTGCGGAATACAGGTATTTCGACTGTGTTCTTAGTGGTTGTAAGATCTGGAGAGTGGGGGAGACAACCAAACAGAAAAGATGACAAAAGAAGAATCATATTGGGTGCCTATTGCGGAATGATGTTGTATCGAATGCTGTTGTTACCTGACGTCAGAACATAACTGTTTTTGTTGGTGTAACAAAACGTGCTGTTGGTGGTTTCCGTAATGGGACCGATCCGCTCTGACTTCCATCCGAAGGGGGTGTTTTGTAGCAAATACACACTGGAGGTTCCTTGAGCTAGGAGCCATTTCCCATTGTGATGAAGTTCGATGTGATTGATGCTGTATTCGTCATCCAATACGGTGAGGATTCTTCTGTCTGTAAAATCAGGTCCCATATACAAAGATAAACGGGCTTGTCCCATCTTTGCGTATTGGTAATGCCAACCATCTGCGACTAGAAGGTCTGTAAAACCGTCTTGATTGATATCGACCAACTCCAATGCTCGCACGCCACGAAAATTGTTGAGTTTGGTTTTTGCCTTTTGATTCCAGATTGTCAAATCTCCATCTGATCGGGGCTCATCACCATACAGTCTTCCGACTACAAATTTATCTGACGATTCTGGCAAAGGTCTCTGTTGCATCGCCATGTTTGCTTCCACGATGGGTTGAAATGTTTCGTCCAGCCATCCACCGTGTATACTCGTTCCCGCAGAAAATTTAGCCATGAACAGACGTCCATCCACCAGACTCAGATCTGTGATTTGATTGCGCTGGGCATTCTCCGTCCAATGTGTCTCTAAGCCCGCTTTTGAATATCGGTAGACATGCATTGGCGCCTCTCGATATTTTTTTGAAAATCCAGTGGCGATCCATATACTCGATTCATCTCGAACCCAGGCTTGTACACCACCAGTGATGGGTGTGGAATCTAATTCTGTATGTAGCTGTCCATCTTTGAGGAACAATGCTTCATCGACACCATCATTGTCCGTATCCACACACAAGACATGGTCAGAAGGGCGCAATCTCTCTTTTGTAAACTCAACTTTCTCAATGCTTATACCTGACGTGGGAGTCTTTTCTGTTGGCTTTGGTTGAGTGTTATCCCCTTGACAGGCTATATACAGTACAGCAAGAATCATCTTCACCTCAAGATGGTGGTTCGGAACAAATTTATTCCACCAGTATCACGATTTCATAATTTTTTGGGGGCATTTGTGTTTAAGACTGTTTTGGTTGCCAATCGCGGAGAGGTAGCAGAGAGAATTCGCAAAACTTGTCATCGGATGGGTATTCGGTGTTTGGCCCTCGCTACAGAGGCGGACAAGGATTTACAGTTCCTTCAACGATTCGACGATGTACTACTGCTGAAGGATCGCCGTGGGTATTTGGATATGGCTTCGATTGTCTCTTTGGCCAAAGCCAATCAAGTGGCTGCCATCCATCCAGGGTGGGGATTTTTGAGTGAGAATCCCACATTTGCTTCGATGGTCGAGGCTGTAGGGATAACCTTTGTCGGTCCAACGGCACCGAGTATGAGGCGCATGGCGGATAAAGCCCAAGCTCGAGACACCATGACTTCGTTGGGTCTGATGCCGATTCCTGGCGTCGATGGCGTCTTGCAAGCTTGGTAGCAGTGTGCAGGCAGTGGCAGCGGTGG
>CAJWHX010000334.1 GCA_913040875.1 uncultured Pseudomonadota bacterium
CTCGCAGACTGGTCAGTTCTGCAACAAGAGTGATCTCTGTTCCGGGAGGTACAAACTTTCGAAACTTCACATTGTTCATCATCGTTAAAATTGGAAAAGGCCAATCGCCGCGATTGTGAAGCACGGAGTATCCAATCATTTTACCGGCAAGTTGTGCCAGAGACTCCATGATCAACACACCTGGAACAACCGGGAATCCAGGGAAATGATCTTGGAAAAATTCTTCGGACGGATCATAAGTCTTTCGACCGATGACTCGTTCATTGATCACCAATTCATCAATTGTATCCACCAACAACCAACGCACATGTACCTCATCTACATCATTTACATCATTAGAACCGACTGTGATGTAGACCAATGTATCAGATTGAATACACCTAGGCGAAATACACCTGTCAAAACTGTGTTCAAATTTTATTCACAAACTGTTCAAACATACAAAAAGGTATTCAAATGGGTCTGTTGATCTATGATCGTTCAATGATCGTTCAATGATCGTTCTATGATTTTCTTTGATCTATGGTGGCTTTCAACTCCTGACATTGACGCGCCAGCAAGGACCGTTCTGTTTTCATAGAGACCAAACACTTTTCTATAGACTCCAACGCCCTTTTGGATTTACCTAGGGCCCATTGTCGTTTGGCATCTACAAACCAAACATCTGCAGCCACGGTTTTATACGACATCGCCTTCTCAATATATTGACCGCATTCATCCCAAGCCTCTGCTCGCATATAGAGAATCGCCAGTGAACGAGTATTCTTTTGGTTGTCTTTCAGTCGACTCTCCAACCATTGCACGACTTTTAGTAAATGCGGATTGCTGGGTTGATCAAATTGAGTCTCCTGCTGCAGCAAAATCTGAACGTCCGCCGATTGAGCTGCCGTCCATGTAGACGTTGGCGTTTGAATCGCTTGTACAGATTCTGAAGATCCGATTGGACGGAAAAACAATCGTCTAGTCGATCCTTCCAAGAATTCTGGAGTCTCTCTCCACACACCGCCTTCCGATATCAACACAGAATCTTCTGTCACCAATAAAAACTTCTCTCCCAACTCGGCAAGTGGATTGAATTCTAAGGCATCCAGTCCATCCGCGTACCATAGCCCAGTCGGTCTCTCTTTTGCAATGCGCATCTGAAGACGGGTTGCCGCAACGATCTCATCTAAGTTTCCTAAGTCTGGAAGATCATCCAACAACGGCACAATGTTTTGATAACCGGCTTCAGCACACAGTCGTACAATGTGTGCAATGCCCGGGATATCCAGAGAGTTCGATCGAAGCAACTTTAACAATCGATCTTCTATGGTATCGTCTAGCATCGCATCTTGAGACAAACAAAAGCAGCGTAAACCGGCAGCCGCGCAATTTTGCATTTCCACACGTGGGTCTACAAAACTAGACAACAAAATGCTGAGGGCACGACTTGTTCCTAGAGATGCATACGCCAAATTGACCGCCGGCGTTTTTTGAACTTTAATGCGGCGAAACATCGGCAACAGACGATGCCTCTCTTCGATGGACAACAGCTCTTTTTTCGGAGAGGTTCGGTACCTAGACAAAATATCCGAGATGGCGTCCGCAGCGTTGTTTCTCACTGCAACCGATGTGTCAGAAGCAGCATTTTGAATGAGAAATGGAATGTCATCTACCAGACCAAAATGCTCGTAATGTCGCATGGCTTTACTGCGAGCCGACACAGACTTACTCTGCAACAGTTGATCTATTTCTTCTTGCGTCAATGGAACATTCATGACTATCTCCGGTCGATTTCGGGGGGTTGAAGGGTGGCGATTTCAAGATGCAACAATCCTTGTTTGGGTATCACTAACCACATGCCTTTTCCATCTTCGATATCCGAACCGGCTTCAGCGCTCGGTTTCTTGGATGGATATCCTGACACCAATCTCGGTGTATCTTGATTGATAGACAACACTGCCAATGGAGTATTGAAAGGATCTATAGCAATCAAAGAGTAGTTCGCTCTATTTTGAGAAAGAGGATGTCGACGAAGAAACCAGTGAATGGATTCAGATTCCTCACACTGCATAACATCATGACCCAATAGAGTGGTTGCACTGACAGCACTGGTATTCCATCGGAGAATATCCGTGCTAATGGGTAATGCTTCTGTGTTGGCGAGTTCAATCAACGTATCGTCCTTGTACAAAGGGAAAGTGTCAACATGCTGGGTTGGCAAAGTGGGCGACTGGTCCTGGGGCAATGTTGTCTGTTGCAATTCTTGTTCCAAATACATAGACTCCAGAGCGGTTTCACCCCAAACCCAAAACTGATTGTCGGATGTATACCAATCAAAGATGGACTCTTCAAAGGATACTACACGGTTCTCTGAGGGTTGAACGAATCGAAGAATACGTCCTGAATTGTGAACCGTTCCAACTTCCACCCCTCTTTGAATTAGACGCTCTGCAGGATTGTTTTCGGACAGATCTGACGCATCGATAATTGTTTCTATCTCGCTTCCTTCCAACCATCCTGTCAACGTCTTTACTTTTTTGATCTTCTGATCATCCAGCAGCCATAGTTGCTCTCCGTCATACAAGACATCCGTTAAGGTTGGCTTGGGATACCATTCTACATTCATATTTCGAGCATGGGCTAGTTTCACACGTGGAGGAGTCAAATTCATCTTCGACTCCATATTCAAAATGGTTTCTGGAGAATAGCCGATCATACGGTATCGTTCCGTGCCGTTTGAATCCAGCAACACAAGTGTCGGAATCGCATCCACACCGACTTTCGACAGCAAGTCCATACTTTGTACACCTTGCAGATTGGTTGCCCCCATCTTTTTAAGCGACTTCAAGACACCGTCAGAATCAATATTATCGTCTACATTCACAGCAAGGACTGTGACATCGGATCTCAAAAGGGACCACTCATCCAACTCTGGCATCTCTTTTTTACAAGGCGCACACCACGTTGCCCAAAAGGCCAAAACCGTCCATGCATTATCTTCTATAGACCATGGATTTCCCTGTACGTCCACGCCTGAGATCTGTTCAAACGTTGGTTCTTTATCACTCCAGATCACCGTTGTATCTTCTCTCGGATCCAGCCCAACGATTCTCTCTAGGTCCGTAACCCCATGCCAGCGCTCCAATTCTAGAACTCGCCCCCGTGCCGATTCATAGTCTTCCAATTCCATGAGTGCCAGCACCAATTCCTTTTCAATAGCCAGATTGGTATGGGTATAGACAGCACCATTACCTGTCCAAACATCCCATCCGACATCCTGCGTCCATGCCTCGTGAACTTCGGTCACTCGGTCGAACTGCCCTTGATCATTGTACCCTTGCATTAAGGCCGATAGGACCTGAGTATTTACAGGCACCAACTCTCTGACAGCATCCAGCCACGCCATATAGTGCTGAGGATAATTCCGTCCTATCAATCGAAGTGCCGTCACCACATCATCTGAATGATAGCCTCCCTCTTTCCATACTGTCTTCGCACCTTCTAAATTATCTGTCGCCGCAAACTTCAGCAGCGGGTCTACAGTCGGTGATTCAATACCAGAACCAATGCCACGTTGCACAACCAATGTTCTTCTATCATTCGACCACTTCGGCTGAACATCCAAATGGACGTAGTCCTGAGATCGGTCCTGCAACACAGCAATCAGGTCCTCTCCCGATGCTCCATTGGCTGAAAAGACAATGTCTCCCACTTGCAAACCCGAAACGTCTGCCCCCATATTTTTGGCTACGTGAACCACCAGTACGCCTTCTGGTATTCGGTCAAACCGAAACCCCAGACGCTTATGTGAACCGGATTGCCCACTCGATACATCGTTTTGTGGTTGCAATGGTTTTATACAAGCCAGTGAATTACAACATAGCCAAAGAAGGACAATGAATCTGGAGAAGAATATCATGACTCTATCGTATCCGATATGGCTGTTAATTGGCTGTCAAAATCACATCGCTGATGAATATGCTGCCCGTAAATCAGATCAGCTAAATTGGAAAAATAGTTTTAGAAACTCTACAGGATGAACACAGTTTATAACTAGTCAAAATTAAATTTTGAGAAACACTTTCATCTTCTTTTTTACACTCTTCACAAATATTATTTAATTCTTTAGCAATTTCTTCACTATATTTTTGCTCTGATTTATCAGTCATTATCTGTAAGTCCTGCCCCAGCGGCACCTTGTTTTAAACTATCACTTTCTTCAACAAAAGTATTTTCAGCTAATTTATACAAACTATTCCACTCTGAATCTGTGAAATTATCTTGATTATTAACAA
>CAJWHX010000335.1 GCA_913040875.1 uncultured Pseudomonadota bacterium
CCTCACGATTCTGACCGAAGACCTCAGCTCTCAGATTCCATCGGTCGAAGTACTCGATAAGTGGGCAACCGATTTTTCGGTCACAGCACCGGTTCTTTCAGACTCGGAAGGATACCGAACCCAGCTGGTACCAACTGGCGCATATCCAAGATTGATTCTCCTAGACCGAACAATGGAAGTCACCATCGACAATGTGACCCCCGCAAACGATGAAAACATCCGTGCCAAAATCGAAGAAGCGCTGTAATGCTCTGGCTCGCATTATTATCCTGCGGGGAAAAAACGCTATCCTTTGATACAGAGGGGAACTCAGAAGATCTCAGTATCGAGGCTAGACTACTGCTTGTGAGTCTCAATGACAGACCGCAGATCGAGATTGAAGTCCGATCGGACTTTGACAACCTCACCACCTTCACCGAAGAAGACGGCGTCACCAATCTATTCACTGAACCAGATGCCCCTTTTGTCTTCACAGCTACAGAAAATGACAGTCTGCAACATCGATATGTGGGCCATGCGCCCAGCGAGCTCTTTGAACTGGAAGCCCTCTTTCTAGATCGGGGATCTTGGTTGAGCCTGCTTGGAGGGGTGGGTTTAGAAGAACAGATAGGACATGGGCATATCTGGGTATCGATCGTAGACGGCGAATTCAACCCCATTCCAGGAGCAACGGCATCACTGAGCGCACCGTCAGATCCACCGTTTGTACTCCTTGAAACCAATGTGCCATGGGCGCAGGACAGCATTGACGAGACCGGAAAAGAGACACTTTTCTTTCCCAACATATCTCCACAAGAAGTCTCCGTCAGCGTCTCCACCCCCACTGACCGAACCTGTGAGGTACTGGTCGATCACCCAACAGAGGGAACCGCTTCAACAACCGTATACGCCAATACCGCGAGCATTCTATGGTTTGTATGCTCAGAATGACACCGAGCCCATCAATTTGCGATACACTATTACCATGAGGGCAACACCATGATTCAGTACCAGCCGACTTTTCACTGTCAGGCTTGTGGACGACGGGCTATTCGAGATGGTCTCAAAGCGTGGTTTTTCCAACCTCCAATGCCCACAAATGGACGCGGAGACTCTCCTGGGAAACGCTACTTTGTCTGCTCTACTTGTAAATCCGTTCGAAAAGGTCGTCAACGATGATCTCCCGTCGCAATTTCTTGATTGGGGGCGCCGGTGTCGGAATGATCACTGCTGCAGTAGGCATTGGTCACCTTGGACCATATCCAGACACCCCAATTCCACTGACCAATTTGTCTCCAAGAGAATCGCATATCTTTCAAGTTATTGGTCGATGGATGGCTCCTCCAACAGATGGTTTACCCGGACATGGTGGTGACACCATTACCCTGAAACACATCGATGCCATGTTCAGTGAAGTCCCCCCCGGCATGCGAACTTTGCTCAGTGGATTGCCCCTCGCCTTTGAACATGGACCATTGCTACTCAAGTGGGGTTCACGTCGCATGACGGAGCTGTCTGAAGCAGAACTCGATGAATACCTAACTGAATGGAGCCAAAGTACCCTTACACCGATGTGTCAGCTGATGGCGGCGCTCAAAACCCTGTACGGATTTGCCTACTTCGAACGCAGTGATGTCCTCGAAGCCATTGGCATACCAGGTATCTGTACGGCTATGGCAACCATCGAGTAACCCAAAAGGAGCGGAGATACAGTATGGACGAAGCGCGCTTTTGGAGTCAACCCTCGGAATCTTTTGAACGAACCTGTGACGTACTCATCATCGGTTCAGGTCCCGGTGGTTCGATGGCGGCGATGACCCTTGCCGAAGCTGGATACCACGTCATCTTGATTGAAAAGGGCCGGGCAATGACTCGAGAGTTGATGCCGAAGACCATTCGTACTGCGGTTCGAGATTGGTATGCAGAAGCGGGATTTCGAACGACCAAAGGAAACACCCCCATTCCCGTTGCTGGCGGTGAAGGTATGGGTGGTGGAACACTCGTGAACTCAGCGTTGTGTTTCCAAACGCCCAAAACCTCACTCGACCACTGGAATGAACTGAGTGGTGGTGCCTTTTCTGATACGCCATCCTATTACGTCACACAGCAGGAAGTCTTACGATTTATGAAAGTCGATGCCACACCAGAGTGGCTGTTGTCTGGAAATGACAAAGCCCACAAAGAAGGTGCACTGAAATTGGGCTGGAAAGAGGGCAATATCCCCAGAAACACCCCTGGATGCGTTGGATGTTCTCGCTGCAACCTCGGCTGTCCAAGCGGTGGGAAGCACAGTACAGACAAAGAAATGCTCCCTAGGGCCGCAGAAGCGGGAGCAGATATCCTATTGGGGTGTATGGCAACCGAAATCAAAGAGACGATGGGTGGGGTCACTGTCAAAGGGCAGCTGCTGGATCTACGTATACCGATTGGTGTCTTTACCATCACCGCAAAGCATCTCATCATGAGTACCGGAGCCATCGTCACCCCGAGTCTGTTATTGGAATCTGGTTTTGGCGATCGAAATCCACACATCGGTACAGGTTTGCATCTGCAGCCGGTTGCCAACATCTTTGGACTGATGCCTGAACCCATCGAATCTCGCGGTGCTGCACAGGGTCATTATGTGGACGAGTTTGTGGAAGAGAATATTCTTTTGGAATCCAACCCCATTTTGGCTGGGGCATTCTTCCAAACATTCCCGATTTACGGACGAGATGCACAATCTATGATGAAATCCGCCAATCGCTTTATCAGCACGGGTTCTCTCGTACGCGACACTTCGGAAGGCATCATTTCCAAACCATCCAAAGGTAGCGCCCAAATCCACTATGACCTCAATGAACTTGATCGAAAACGACTGATCAAAGGTCTTCGATATGGTGCAGAGATTTGGCTGGACGGAGCCGGTGCAGAACGGATCGTGCCAGCATTATTTGGAACAGATTGGTGCCGAACACTTGAAGAGGCTCACGCCCTTCTATCGCCAGATCTAGATGTTGGCAGACTGAGTCTATACTCTTCGCACCCTCAAGCATCCTGCCGAGTGGGACGCGCCTGTGATGAAACAGGAAAAGTCAACGGAACCAAACGAATCTATGCAATGGACAGTTCTGCGATGCCATCCAACGTTGGACGCAATCCGCAAATCTCCATCATGACCGTTGCACGTACCTTAGCCGAGCGATTTGTAGCAGTACACGGTGGACTGGTTCAGCCGATTCTACAATAAACGATCACTGCTTGAAACACCGCTGCAATGAGGCTTTCATATTCGCAGACATCGAACCATCTTCATTTGTGCAGACCTTCTCGTCATCGATACTCAAACATGGAGACACCAACCCATAAGTGAGTCCAGATTTGTTCAGCAATGGAAAGCCGCATCCTTCCACACCAGTACCCGCGATGAACAGTTCAAAACTGAGAAGACGCATATCAAATGCCCCTCCAACATGATTCCGATACTTGAGTAGTGCATTGGCAACCGGCTGAAGCTGCTCAAACGATTCAACCGGTCTGTCATAGACCACAGTGATCTCACCTTTTCCGCGGTTCAAATCCAGTGCCATCCAGCGCACACGAATGACAACTGGTGCAATCAATGGCTCTGGATCCCGTTTCAAATTTTCAATTAGCTTTGCCGTAGAACTATCATCGCCAAAGTACCCCTGCATCAGAGGACTCAGATTGTCGTATTCCATCATGACCGACATGGGAACATCGGCAATGGGAATCGGCTTTAAAGATTGAATCGATTGTGACTCTGGTATCGTCTGACTTGCCTGTGCCCTAGCCTGATCCAGATGCTGCTGTTCAACGTCTTCAGCCGCTGGAGTACAGCCCATACCAAGGTTCAAAAACATACCACCGTTCAAAAAAAGAAGCGCACAAGTCCGAATGAACTCGTGTGCTTTTCCGATGGACATCACGACAAACGATTAGGTCAAACCACGACGCCGGCGTACATCGGCAATCGCCTCACGATAGCGAATCTCATAATCCAACGAATTCTCATCTAGATTGCTCAGACGGGCTCTAGCCTCTTCATGAAGCTCCGATTCGTTGACATTGTTGCTGCGTAGAACTTCAAATATCTTGCTACGGATCACATTGTCAAGAGAGTACACTTCATCGAAATGGGGAGAGTTCATGATCATGCGATTGAACTGTGTTGCCAAATATGGCATGACACGATCACCGATTGGATGGCCCATTTCCTTCGCCTTCTCTCGACGGATTTCGCCGCGTCGATCATAATCAATTTTGTACTCTGCGATG
>CAJWHX010000336.1 GCA_913040875.1 uncultured Pseudomonadota bacterium
CATAGATTCCCCATCAGATTCAGCAATTAAGTAAGTTGACGATATTGGATCTATCAAACAATCCAATGTATCTAGAGAACCCAGAGACGTTGCCATTCAATAGCCCTATCAAAGCTGCGTTTACCACCATCATGCATCATGGTGACTGCCACTCGCAAAATACAGTCATGATTACTCTATTCACCTCAGACTGTACAGCTGATGAACTATTTAAAATCACCGGCATGACGAGACCCAAGTCCTACAACCATGCTAAGCACATCTCTGGATACACAAAGAAGCGAACTCAGCACTCCATCCTCAGATTGCTGACACTGCTCAAGGCTTCTGTCATCGAAGACGCATCGTGGCTGGGTCAAGTCACGGAGCTCGACCTTCAAGGTGGACACTTGAGTGTATTGCCACCAGAGATTCTACGTCTACCAAAGTTACAACACCTCAATCTATCAAACAATCAATTGACGCGTCTCCCAGCCAACTTGGGGACCGCTCTTCCACAAACCTCTGTTGATCTGCGTTGGAACCCATTAGAGAGCCTCTCCGCAAATCTCTCAAGCATTCGACTCAATAGAGAGCAATGGACCCAATTCGCTGATCAGATCATTGCCGAAGGAACCGTACACACCTTGGACATTCGAAACAATCGACTTGGCTGCTTCCCATCCGCCTTGCTGCTGCTGACTTCACTCACTGCACTCAACATCGCTGGAAACAACCTCACCGAATTGCCGGATCTATCTCCTTTGTCCAATCTGCGAGCACTGAACCTTAGCAACAATGAACTTACACAGCCCGACTTGACCGGTCTCACATCCTTGAATCAACTCGATATACGTGACAACCCATTGAACGGGATACCCGTTGGCATAAACACTCTCTCGGCACTCAACGAGGTGCACGTGAATCAAATCGAAGCGGATCCAAGCGATATCTTGGGCTGTCATGGAATCACACGAGGATTGTTGCAAGTAACTGTCTCCAATGATGTCACCACACGCATCGTTGAGCATCTGTCCACTCTTTCACTGACTTCCGCACCGGATCTCTGTTCACTTCTGGGTATTGAATGTCCGGATACGTATACCGCCTGGACAAAGCTTGAGGCGCCAACCATCATCAAAGCGTTGATACTCGACTTGCTCTCTACTGAACAGGACTCCTGGTTGCAGAACATCACTCAATTTTCCATGGTAGATTTCGGTCTCACCAAATTGCCAGAGTGGCTGCAGCGCTGTACACAGCTCAAAAGTCTATCGTTGGCATACAACGATCTCACTACGCTTCCAAGTTGGTTGCATGAACTCAACCAACTGACTGCATTGTCCGTGTTGGGAAATCCAAGGTTTACGCCTGATCGAACGTTGATACCCGAACAGCTCGTAAACCTCAATTTGGTTGGGACGGCTGTTTCCAGTCAGAGTGGGGAATGGAATATGCACTCTGTAAAACTGGGTGGCAACACCTTCCCATCAACACACCGCAACCATCCAATTCGCAAAGCAACCCAGCAAAGCCTATGGGTACAAACCCCATCCAAATTGCCACTCCATGAAAATGCCATCCTTCCCACGATCGAATCTGTCGAACAACTCTTTCGTACGCTACACGCTGAGATCCCAATGTTAACGAAAGGACAGTTGACCTGGTTCTGCAATCTGAACACCGACAGTCAGCCGATTCCATATGTGATATACTCAATACCCAAGAAAAGTGGTGGTGAAAGACAAATATCGGTTCCGCACCCCATCCTGAAGCAAATTCAATACTGGATTTTGAAGAACATCCTATACGCTGTCCCCGTACATGTGGCCGCACATGGCTTTGTTCCGAATCGTTCTATCTTCACGAATGCCAAAGTCCACATGAGTCCCAGACTGCTGCTGAATATGGATCTCAAAGATTTCTTCCCAAGCATTGGTTTCCTCAGGGTCCTGCGTATCTTTTCTCAGTTGGGCTATGCTGAACCCGTCGCCAACATACTGGCATTTTTGTGTACGACATCTCAAAATGGTTCCGATCGCTATTTGCCACAGGGTGCACCCACATCTCCCGCACTCAGCAATCTAGCCACGTGGACCTTGGATCAACGATTGAGTCACTTCTGTCAACAACATCAGCTTCGATACACCCGATATGCTGACGACATCTCCATCTCTGACAGTATGGACGCCAAACGTCGGCACAGCTTTGGATGGGTGCAGAACACAGCGCGCAAAATCATTGAATCTGCTGGCTTTACCCTCCATCCGACCAAAACTCGGATTCTCAGCAGTGGACACCGACAAGAAGTTACAGGATTGGTGGTCAACCACTGTGAACACCATTCGAATCCTAGAGTTTCTAGAGAATATCGCTCCAATCTGTATCAAAAGATTCAGGCGGGAGACGTGAATGGGTCTATCAACGGAAAAATTGCGTTCGTACGCCAAGCCCAACCGGATAAAGCCGATTATTTAGACTCCATCAAAAAATAGACCCCCTGATATATACTGTTTTCTGGATAGGCGATAGACTTTATAGCTGGTTTAATTATTTGATACGGCTCGTGTACTCATCAAAACCGAATCATACAAACACACTTGCCATCATGATTATTGTGATGATGACCATACAATCACACACCATCCCCTCGAGAACAAAAAATGAAAATCACATTTATCGGATATGGAAACGTCGGTCTTCCATTGGCCTCAGGATTCCAGCAACAAGGTCATGAGGTCACACTGGCGGCTCGAGATCCTGCTTCAGACAGTGTTCTAAAGGCACTGGCCGTGAACGCAAACCTTCTCGTCGCTGCACCCAAAGAGGCTGTACAAAATGCAGAGGTTGTATTTTTGGCAACACCTTTTGGCGCCAATCAAGCCATCATTGAAGGGCTACAAACTGAATTAGAAGGGAAAATTGTCGTTGACTGCACGAACCCAGTGGGCCGTGGATTCACCCATGGACTCAACAATGAACAATCGGGGGCCGAGTTCATTCAGTCTTTGATTCCCAATAGCCACGTGGTGAAAGCATTTAGCATCTATGGATTTGAGAACTTGAAAAACAATCAATTCCCAGATTACAATCTGAAACCGGCGATGTTCTTCTGCGGCGATGATGTGCAGGCCAAGTCGACGGTCAGTGCGTTGATTGCAGCTTTGGACTGGGAACCATTGGATGTTGGTGTCTTAAAACAGGCTCTTCATCTGGAACACATGACATTGATGTGGGTACGAATGATCCGTATGGGTAAACAAAACCCCAATCTGGTATGGGGAGCCATGCGGAGGCCAGCACAATGAAAACGGTATTGATTACAGGGGGAACTTCGGGGATTGGTTTAGAGCTGGTCAAGTATTTTGACAAGGGAAACTATCAGGTGTTCTTCACCACCCGAAACCAAAGTAAAGCGGATGCTATTATAAAGGAACACGAGCTAACAGCCACTCCCTGTATGGTTGACTTCTCGTCACTTCAAAGCGTTGCAGACCTTGCCAAGACTCTTCAGGCAGACCTGCCCTCTCTCGACATTTTGATCAACAATGCTGGTACCTGGCAAATGGAGTTTTATGAAACCCATGACGGGTTGGAAATGAATTTTGCGGTGAATCACTTGGCTCCGATTCTCTTAACGTTGGAACTGCTGCCCTTACTAAACAAATCCCCTGCCGCCAGAATTATCAATACGTCCAGTGGAGCCCACAACCGGAACATCTTGCGGTTTGAAGACTTGGAATTCCGCAACGGGGATTACAACGGGATCTACACCTACTCCCAATCAAAACTGTGCAACATCCTGTTCTCCCTACACTTAAAGACACTTCTTCAGGACACTTCAACCACGGTCAACACTGTACATCCAGGCTATGTGCAGTCCTCTCTGTTCGAAAACATGAATGGTCGAAGTTTCGAAGGTGTACCCTCTGCCTTTGAAGGGGCTCGAAGTGCAATCTATGCTGCGGAAGCACCTGAACTGGAAGGCGTATCTGGCAAGTATTATTTCAAAGAGGCAGAAGAGCCTCGTTTGAGTAAACTGGCACAGGACCCAGCATCAGCAAAGACCTTGTGGAACAAAAGTATGTCCTACTTGACTGAGTTTGTAACCAGTTAACCAGGAGTTCACTCCTGATTCAGGTCAGTCAAATCATCCCAATACTGGTACATTTCAGCACCACATTGACCGCCATGTGCATGAAGAAAGCCGGCCAAAAGCTCTCCCCTTTGTAGGCAATGTAGCCCCAAATTAAACCCGATGAA
>CAJWHX010000337.1 GCA_913040875.1 uncultured Pseudomonadota bacterium
GGCTGCGATCCTTGGATGAAGTTCTTGAAGATATGCGGATGGCGGCTGTAAAAGCCGGTCGCCGGATTCAGAAACTCTTCGTGATGGATGGGGATGCTCTTTGTATGCCGATGACCCACTGGCGGGCGATTCTGAAACTCGCTTATGAAATTTACCCCAACCTCAGACGAGTGTCCTGCTACGCGATGGCGAGTAATATCCTCGATAAAACCTCTGAAGAGATGCAGGAACTGAGAACACTGGGACTCAAACAACTCTACATTGGGCCAGAATCGGGAGATGATCCAACCCTAAAACGGATTGCCAAGGGTTCGACTGCACAAGAGCACATTGATGCGGCGAGACGAGCCAAAGAGGCGGGTATGAAGATGAGCGTAATTTTCTTACTGGGAGCCGGCGGGGTAGAGCGTTCACCGGAACACGCCAAGGCTAGTGCAGAACTGGCGAGCGCGATGGATCCAGACTTTTTGTCGGCGCTGACCCTGACGGTGATTCCTGAAACACCGATGGCTCGAATGCAAGAGAAAGGTCGTTTCGTGATGCCTGATAAACGAATGCTCCTCGAAGAACTCTACACGTTTATTGAGCATGCGAACCCGACACGCGCTGTATTCCGAACCAACCACGCTTCCAACTATCTACCGATTGCAGGGACTTTGCCTCAAGACAAGGAACCAATGCTCGATGTGATTGCAGCGGCTCTAGAAGGCAAAGTTGGTCTACGTCCGGAGTGGAGAAGGGGCCTGTAGACACTTTGTTGTCTTCGGCGTCTCTAAAGTAGAAGGAACTTGTATCCTCGTGACGAGACGACAAAAGATGCTCGAGGCTATTTGTACATCAAAGCGCATTTCTTGAACGATGAGATAGAACTTACATTCTTCGATTGGAAAGCTTGGCCAGTTCAATATTTTTGTAGAATTCTGCTCTGGTCGCTTCTTCGTTTAGAAAGCATCCACTGAGTTTAGCTGTCTGCATGGAAGCACCGTGATGCCTCACCCCTCGGCAACTCACACAATTGTGAGTGGCGTCGAGCATGACAGCGACACCTTTGTTTCCTTCACAGATTTGATCAACGGCATTGTGTATTGCAACAGTCAGTTGTTCTTGAATGGCACCCCGTCTTGCAAAATGCTCTACGATTCTATTTAGTTTGGATAAACCAACGACTTTTCCATCTTTGGACGGTACATACGCAATGTTGACTCTACCACCAATCGTTTGGTGATGATGAGAACACATCGAGGTAACTGGGATGTTGCTCTCTTGGACGATGCCATCATATCCATCTGCAGGGAATGCAGTAATCTCGGACATCGACTCAAATCTACCTGACCATAAGTCGTTCACATAGGCCTTTGCGACTCTTCTTGGTGTGTCAGATGAGTTTGGGTCACTCTCCCAATTACACCCTAATGCTTCCAAGAAGTTTGCGTAGGCAACTGCGGCGTTATCGATAATTTCTTGCTTTTCTGCTTCAGTTAAACTACCGTAGGGACCTTTTGCGGCTAGTTGTGTAGAAATACCATTGGCGTGACCAGCCTGGGCAAGTTCAATATTTTTAATGGCTTTTTTATTCATAGTGTTCTTTCAGTGGTGTTGCTGTGAATATCCAAAATATTCTCATGGGTTTGGTGTATCGATGTGGAAAGATGTAGGTTTATTATACCCTAGAAAAGTATAAGACATATACTGCTTATGAATTCCTAAGTTGTTTTTGTTTCCTAGACCAATTTTTTTGATTGATACTGTTGAGAAATGTCAAATTCAACAACTTTAATGTGGTTTGTCTCTCATATCGATTACGCATAAAGTCCTTCTCAAATATCGAGATATCTTTTAAAAACAACCAGACGATAATTGGTTCATGAATGGCGGTAATCGTCTAGGTTTTAAGGGGTGTATACGGTTGAGACTAAGGCTGTATTACCCTAAGTCTTCCAAGAGATTTAAAAAATCTGGATGCTCTTGAACATTTTGAAAGTCAGAGTCTTTTGCCATCTCCTTTATTGATTCACCCTTGTCTAGTGCGAGCAAAATATAGTTCATGCAACGTGCGAGCTCGTTTGACCGTGATGCAATGCAGGCAAACGTATATAGAGCCTCACCAGTTGACCATTCTGGAATGACAGTTTCTAAGGCGTCGACAATCTGAAGGGCTTGTTGGATGTGTGTCTCATTTTGACTGTCCAGAAAGCACGATAGTCCATTGTTTAAAAAGTGTTCAAATCCTTTGGGGTAGGTTTTGTGTCGTAAAGTACAGAGTTCCAACTGCTTACACAAAGGCATCATGTGATCCACGACTTCCTGATAGCGCTTCTGATTCCGTAGCCAGCCGCAGACCCCTGCAGAACCTGCACTCAGGAATCGCCGCTGTTCGATGAGTTGTTCTTCCACCAGAGGGCGAGATAGACTTGATTGTTCAGGCACCATCATCAGCCAGTGTAAGTTGAGCTTCGATTCCAGTTCTAGTAACTCTGCTGCCGTTGTCGTTGTATCGGTGGATGGATTGAAGTATTGATAGTCATTGCACAAGTGAGTATAGCGATTGATCCAATTCTGGATTTGATCATTACCATTCGATTTCACCCCCATATTTTCAATACGTTTACGAATTTGTTGAAGCTGTTTGGCATTCGGATGATTCAGATAAAAGGTTTCGGCGATAACCAATAAAGAGATATCGTCTGGTTTACAGGATAGTCCCTTTTGGATGTAGGGTTCAGACTCTGTTGGATGGTCAAACACTGCGGCGGCCATCACGTGACACAATCCGGACGTGGTACATCGATTGAGAAGAATATTGTGATGAAAAGAGCGCTCAACAGGTGTTAGATTTTTGATGAATTTGCTTAGGTACTGTAGTCGCTCAACAGTCAATGGTTTTCGGTCGTTGTAGTCATATTCTTGGGTCATCTTGTTCACATAATATGCACGCACACAATCTGGGATGGTGGGCATTAAGTTGAGGATGATCTGTACGATGGTGTTTTGACTTTGGTTGGACGGTGTATCCTCTTGAATGCTTTCTATAAACCGAGAGAATATTGATGGGTCTGAGGGTAGTGTTTGATCTATGAGATGACGATGAATAGCGGATAGGACCTCGAACACCATGCCAGAATGGTTGTGGTGTTGGAACTCAAATTTAGGTAGATTGGCACACTCTGCACAGACCTCTTGGTAGAACTCTACGTTCTCAGCAATGGGATGTTGAGTAAATAGATCTGAAAGATGCCACATGATCAACCGGCTAATATCTTTCAATACTTCACTTCGTAACCATTCTTTGAATGGCGGTGCTTCATTGGCATCGGGCGTTTCTTGATCAAAACAAGTGTGCCATCTTAGGGTGCCTGATCGGTAAAATTTTACCGAATAGTTGTCTCTGATTTCTGCATATTCAGTCTCAAAATTGGCAAACACACCGTATTTTTTGTGTTTGTCAGGATCAATACCAAAGTGCCAGAGATTGTCTTTGTTAGGGACTGGAAATAATTGGAGGGTTTTGCCTCTGATCGTGAATATTAGGTCAGATAGAAATGGTGGAAGCGGTCGAGCAGTCATTTTATCATCTCTAGTTTGGGATACAATTGTCTCATCCTTTCAATGCTGTGAACTATTTAGACTGTATAGATTAACTATATTCTTTGTCTAGTAATTCGATGAAGTCAGGATGATCATGAAGATTGACCATGTCTGAATCATTGGCAAAATTTGTGATGTCCACATCACAATTCAATGCTTGTCGTACGTATTTGAGCGCGCGATCTAACTGGTTGGCACGAGCGGCTACGCAGGCAAAAGCATAGAGAGAGTGTCGCGTTGTCCAATTTGAGATGTGTTGTTCAAGCACATCCATGATTTGTATCGCTTGTGGGATATGCTCCTCCACTTGACTGTCGAGGAAACAAGAAAGACCATTGCCCATGAATGCTTCGAACCCCCAACTGTTTGTTTTGTGGCGTAACAGACAAAGTTCACCTTGATCGACCAGTGGCATCATGTAATCGACGACTTCTTGGTATCGTTTTTGGTTCCGCATCCAACCGCAAATACTTGCGGATCCTGCTGATAGAAAACGATTTTGATCGATGAGTTGTTGTTCTACAATCGGTCTTGATAGGCAAGTCGGATTAGGTAGTGTATGAAGCCAGTGTCTGTTCAGTTTGGCTTCCAGTCTCAGTAATTCTCGAGCCGTTTTCTTAGTGTTTGTCGATGGATCGAAGTACTGATAATCA
>CAJWHX010000338.1 GCA_913040875.1 uncultured Pseudomonadota bacterium
AGGATCACGAAAAAAGCTTGGTGTGAAAGCCAGGTTAGAGTCGTCGCCATCCTCGTCGGGTTCTTCAATGAAGGATTCAATATGAAATGAGGCGTACGCATCGCCGATTGTAGAAGGGCTATATCCAATGTCGATGTTCAAACGACATCCTGGGAAAAGTAAGAAGTCTCCTTGTGCAAGATTAGGGGACCAGTCTTCCTCCTCTCTCACCTCCAGTACCGTAGGATCTTCACAAACGATGGTTTCCGGATAGTAAATTAGGGCGAAATTATTTTCAAATCCTTCGGCTTCGATCGAAATGGGATGGAGTCCCATTGGCAACTCGCCCTGATTGGTCACCGTGATCGTACGATAAACCGTATCTCCCCAATCAACTTCACCAAAATTGACATCTCTGTTGGAGATGGAAATTGTCGGAAGTAGAGTTTCGATTTGGGTTACTTGGGTTTGACAACCCGTACCAAGAAGAAGAAAACTCAAGAGGTTGAACATAGATGACTCCGTGTGCGTCGAGTGTGATGACTCGCAGTTGGGATTGCGCTATTTACAATGCAGTGTTGTACTTTGACGGCTATAGAACCATCTCCTACACTCATTAACTTATCACAATAATGTACACTTTTTCCCATTTCAATGCAAGGAATGATGATGTTGCGTTTATCTTCTCATCACGGTCAGAGATTTTGGAGACAATCCGAAAGAGGCGGGTAGGCGTCCTGACAACTCTCCATCGAGATCTATTTGTACAGTAGTGCCTCGAGTTGGCGCGGCATCTACTTGAATGGTTTGCCCTACGATGGATCCTTCAATTTTGTGAATGTCATCGGTGTACAGTTTCGGAATGTGTATCAACTGACTTGCAACAGATAATTTGGGGAGTACACGTAAATGCAACTGACCGTCTCCCAAAGCACTTTTGGGCGCGACTTGCATCCCGCCACCACAAAACGAAGCATTGGCAATAAAACAAGAGAGCAACTCGCCTTTCCACACGTTGTCTAGACCCTTTTCACTTGTCCATTTCATCTGAACCTTAGGGGGGGTATATGTAAAAGTTGTGTGTAGAGTAGCATTGAGAAAGGTTACTCGGCCGCCAAAGCGTTTGCTCCATCGATTGGTCTTTTCTGCAACTTCCCCGTTGGCTCCAAATCCAGCCACATTTACAAAGAAAAGCGACTGTGTACCATTGTCTGTAGTAACGGTTGCGGTGCCGATGTCGATGGTTTGTTTTTGACCTTTGGCCGCGATGGCGATCGCTTTATCAATGGATTTGGGGATGTCTAGAGACTTTCGAAAGTCCCCACCGGTACCAAATGGAATGAGTGCCAACGTTGGCCGAGTTTCCTTGGGAATGAGCATCAAACCGTTGACCACTTCATGGCAAGAACCGTCTCCTCCGATTGCCGCAACGATATCAAAGCCTTCTTCGGCTGCCTTTTGAGCAAGGGCTGTTGCGTGTCGTGGTCCAAGTGTCTCCCAGATGGTCCAATCGGTAAAGTGTTTGGCAAGAGCCTGTTCAATTGTATGCTTTTCTCTGCCGGCTTGACCGTTTCCAGCTGTTGGGTTCAAAATGGCGCAAATAGATTGTTGTGTTGGCATGGCGTATCATTCGAAGGAGTAAAGTTGGCTCTATCTATATCTCTTTACACAATAATTGTCGACGGATTGATGTGTCATGGCTACAGAAATGCGGAATGTTTAGAAGGATGTAAGGATATCATTTGGATGCAGTAGGCTTGAAAAAACTGCATGCATGTCTATTAAATGAGATAGAAGACACACAAGAGCATCATTCGTCCGTTGGAGTACGCTATGTCTTTTCCGAGCCTACATATTAGATCAACATCTCTCGATGCGCAGGGAAGTTTTGCTGAAGCCCAAGCCAGTTTTTTAACGCCGGATAAAGAATCGATAGCAGAACTAGATGCATTGTTAAAAGAGAAAAATGTGGGTGTGGTCGCACACTTTTACATGGATGCTGAGTTGCAAGGTGTGTTGTCTGCGTGTACACATCCGCACATTTTTGTAGCAGATTCATTACTGATGGCAGACCATGCGGTAACCATGGCTGAGGCCGAGGTGGCTTCGATTATTGTTTTGGGTGTGGATTTCATGAGTGAAAATGTGAGGGCAGTACTGGATGCTGCGGGACATACAGATGTCCCTGTCTACAGAGTCGATGAACGAGAGATAGGTTGCTCTTTGGCTGAGGCTGCTGAAAGTCGAATGTATCAAGCTTGGCTTCAACAGTGCAGTGAACTTGAGCATGCTGTGCATGTGGTGTATATCAATACGTCTCTTCGATCAAAAGCGATTGCCCATCAATTTTTGCCCACCATAACCTGCACATCTTCCAATGTGTTACAAACCATCTTGCAGATCAGCGCTGAAAAGCCAGAAACCCAGATATGCTACGGTCCAGATACCTACATGGGGCGCAATTTAGAAGTGATGTTGACGCAGATTGCTGAAATGGATGATTCTACTATTCAATCAGTGCATTCCGATCACAATCGAGAGAGTATACAGCGAGTTTTGTCTCAGTTTCGCTACTATAAGCAGGGTAATTGTGTAGTTCACCACATGTTTGGTGGCAGTGTAGTAGAAAAGGTCGCGACAGAATATGCAGATGCCTATCATACGGCTCATCTGGAGGTTCCAGGCGAGATGTTTGAACTAGCGGTGGATGCTCAGCGTCGAGGTCGAGGTGTTGTTGGGTCTACATCCAATATCTTACAGTTCATATTGCGCAAGGTAGACGAGGCCGTAGAAATCGATAGCCCTGTACGGATTCCAGTAGTACTCGGTACAGAAGCGGGAATGGTGACTGCAATTGTACGCCAGGTTCAAGCCAAACTGCAACAATACGATCGCGATAACATCACCGTTGAGGTGATATTTCCCGTGTCTTCTGAAGCTGTAGCTCAAGACGATGCGTTCGGTATCATTCCAGGCGTAGCCGGAGGCGAAGGGTGTTCGACCGCTGGAGGATGTGCGACCTGTCCGTATATGAAGATGAATACCCTGGATGCGATGACGGATCTGATAGCCAAAACAGGCGACATCTCAGCCTTGAGCGGTTATGAGCCAGAAAAGTATGCTGAATCACTTGATGGCCGTACAATAGCAGAAGTGGGTGGGGAACCCATTCTCTTCATGCGACATTTTCAGAAACATGGAGAGATGGACCCGAAATTACTGGATATGATTGATTAATGATGGGCTGATTGATTACCCACATTGGGTATCAATATCACAATACGATCCGTTGAATCCACCTTCAATGATGAGTCCACCCTCTAGCTCCATCCAGTAGTAGCCGGTGTATTCAGTGTCCGAATTCCACTCACCGTCGAATGTAACTGTAATTTCTCCGTCAATGGCTGTTGTATATTCATTTTCTCCTGTGTATAAGAGTCCCGAACCGCTTGTCAGAGATACAGGGGCATCCGACTCCATGCTCTGGTTTTCCCACAGTTCAATTACCACTCCGAAGTCATCGTTTACTGTGCCTAGGCATTCCTCTTGAGACTCGAGTCCGATGACAAAACGGATGGCCTCTCCATCTGCAGGTCCACATGATGGGGTAGAAAAGGCATCACCGTCTGGTCCATCGTTTGAAATATGGATGTGACCAGAGTCTTCTTCTTTTTCTTTATTGCCACAGGCCAAAAGAGTTGTCAGTAGTAAAGTGTACATACAATGCTCCGTTGATGATATTGATGAATCGATGATTTGTACATTGGGTTATATTGCAAATGTTATGCCAAGATTAAGGCCTGGACTTTTGTACAAATGATTTCCATTGTTTGATCCAAAGATGTCTGGCAATCGAAGGGAATATCAATTCAAGCCACCATAGGAATCGAACGTAGAATGGGAAGATAATCCATTGTCTATCGCCATCTATACCCTTCTGTATCTTTTGCGCGGCTTCCTGAGCGGTCATCATTGACTTGGTATCTGGAAGCATGCTTTCTTTATCGACTCCGATGTAGGTGGCATTGTCAAAGAGTGATGTCTGAATAAAGCCTGGGCAGACCAAATGAACGGACACTCCTGTATCTTGCAATTCAACCATTAAGGTTTTGGAAAACCCGACGATAGCATGTTTACTAGTCGCATAGGCGATACCCGATGGTGCGGGGAGAATCCCAAACATACTCGCTATATTGATCACTTTACCAGATTGTCGTTCGATCATTCCGGGCAAGAAGTGATTGGTGATG
>CAJWHX010000339.1 GCA_913040875.1 uncultured Pseudomonadota bacterium
TTTGCAAACAAGCGTTGATTTCGCTGTTCAGTAAGAGTTTTGAGTTCCTCAGCCACCCCCAAAATCCAAGCGTTGTTTGCAACCTGTCCCAATCCGATTACCTGCTTGACCAACCCATCTACAGTATCCCAATCGCGATGGAGTGCCGCATTTTTGGCTTGTGTTTGCAGCTCACTGACCTTGAGCTCTACGATGCGCTGTGCCACTTCAGGATCTTCAACCAGATCTGCGTAGGCTTCTGGCGGCAATGCCGGCAATGCAAAAGACTGCCTCAGTGTATGAGTTTCACCATCCAGGTCAGTGTACACCACATTGAGCGAACCCAAATCGATTTCTCCATCTCCATCTTCAGTCAGTGAGTGGGTCACTTCTATCTCAAAAGCCAGCCATACAGCACCTTCATAAGGAAGATTGTTGAGGTGATACCCTTTTTCCTTTTTGATCACTTGAGTATTGAGCACCTTTACTGGTGATGTACTCTCAAAGGTCATGAATATTTGCTTTGCACACAATGAACTCAGTAAATCAAATTCTGTGGAAAATGGCTCATCCAAGTCATCTGCAGTTTCACCATAGTAACTACTGCCACCACCACCGTTGGCCATTTGAATCATCAACTCCTCATTGAACCCCTCACCTAGACCATAGGTCGATGTGGTAATCCCGTGGTCGGTTGCGTTCGTGCAATACCGAACAATTTCTTCTGTATCGGTGATTCCCTTGTTGGTACAGCCATCAGACAAAATCAAGACACGTGACAATGAATCATCTGTTACAGCACCTTTGAGTTCTTCAACCCCCTTTTCCCAGCCGCCAAATAGATTGGTCATACCACCAGCATGAATACCACTGATTGAACGAACAATACTCGAAGAGTCATCCACACTCGTCAACGGTGTAACAACATCAACATTGTTGTCATAGGTTACAATGCTCACCTTATCAGTTGAACTGAGACGTTTTACAATATTGCTGGCACACTTTTTGGCTTCTTCTAGTGGTCTGCCAGACATCGAACCAGAGCGATCGAGTACAATCGACAAATGAAGGGGACTTCGTTTGGGAAGGTCCGTTGGTGTATCGGCACCCAACAGTTTACAAAGGAGCTGTACCTTAGAGGTATGTCCAGCAAGAATGGCAGACTTTTTGGATTGAATGGTCAGTTCAGGTGTATTTCGCATGGCGGTTCCTTGTGTGAATGTTCGCTCCCTTAACGAACCGTTTGAACTTTTTCGGATAGAAATATAATTTTGTCTGAGTTTCGAACGATTAAATCGTATAGAGTAATGAAGAAGGGAGGATACATGAGACAGATATTCATCGGCGATGTGCACGGAATGTTGAAAGAATTGAACAACCTGATCACAAAACTAGAATTGAAAGATGATGACACAATCATCTTTGTCGGAGACCTTCTCGACAAAGGTCCTGATAGCCCTGGCGTTGTACAACGAGTACGCACTCTCTCCACCACGCACAAGGTGATATTGGTGATGGGCAACCATGAGGACACCCACGCTCGCTATCGAGGGCATACTGTGAACAACCCAAAAACTGCAAAGAATATGGCCGCTAGAAAACCAGCATTACCCATCATCACCGCTCAACTATCTCCGCAAGATAAGAAGTTCCTTGACTCGGCAGTGTATTTCTATCGTTCACCTATCTGTGACATCCTTGTTGTTCATGGAGGGATACCCGGTGATAAGAGAACGATCCCTAACACCGTCGAAGAAGTCGCGGAAATGAACAGTAAAAAACGAAACAGTTTAAAAAAGATTCTTCGCACAAGGCATATAGATTTAGAAACAGGTCACTTCGTCGGCTTAGGACAAGAAAAGCCGGATGACCCCTTTTGGGCGGAGGTATACGACGGTCGTTTTGGGCATGTCATCTTTGGACATGAAGCGTTTCTGGATGGGGTTCAGTACTTCGATCATGCAACCGGCATTGATACTGGAGCTGTCTTTGGAGGACGATTGACAGCACTCGTGATGGATGAGGACTGTTCACGGACCGTTGTCTCAGTCGAATCTCGAGCGTACAAAGCACCTCGTGATAGTACGAGGACATAGCCACTCAGATTGCCTCACTTCTGTACACCGCATTTTCGTTCATACACTTGATCGAAAGAATTCTTAAAGATTGGTTGTTCATTGTGAGTCAGTTTTTCAGGAATGGAATCACAAGTCGACTTGGGGTCCAAATCCCAATCTTTCAATCGTTGCAAATAAAGTTGCCCAGTAGCATCCAAACAAACCTTCGGGTGTTTCATAGATCTACAAGCATCGAGTTGAAGCTGTGACGTAGAGCGAAACCAATACTGGTATACTACGGTACCGTGTCTCGGATTATTTAAGTCCAAACGATAACGATTGGCAATCTGCTCCACTTTATCCCACGTATCTGCCTCAGACTGAATCAGGGCCTGCAGTGTAAGATGGATGTAACATTCGTCCACAAACGGAATCGCCTTCTCACAATCGTCGAGTTCCAAACTTCTCTCAGCCACCTGAAACCAACACTCTCCCTTGGCATTTCCTTGTAGAGTATCACACAACTCTCGCATGCCCTCCACCTCTCCCTTGGGCATAGCTTGAAGGGCATATTGTGTGCAAAACTCACGCTGACTCACTTCAGAGATTTGATTGCACAGTTCTTTTGAGTGCAACGGATTTGCGTCAATCTCTTCCAAAATCTGTGCCTTATCAAGAACAGTCAATTCAGTTTCGGGGGTATCACACCCCATAGCAAACAAACCCATCCAGACTGTCCAACACACCCTCATCACACCCTCTAAAATGTCGAAATATACAAGTTACCCACGCACATTTCGTCTAATGTGCCCTCTCCCCAATCTACATCTACTGCGTCGGAGGCGTTGTTGTCAAAAGTACACGTCAATCGAAGTGCATCCCCATCTTCAAAACGAATCGGTTCTCTCAAAAGATAGGTAAACTGCCAATCAAAATCCCAATTGGGAATGGTTAGCAGTGGAACCTCTGTACCGTCGGATTTCACCAGAACAACCTCTCCAGAACGACCCAGTCGATGCATGTGCATCATCAACCCATGAATATTGAACCCTTCATCCAGTTCCAGTGTCGGGTTCAGAACATTGAAAAACCCACGTGGGTCTGCTTCTACAGTATGCGCCACGCCCGTTGCACCTGCAGGAATGTACATACCAGCTACGGGCCAAGTGCCATTCAACCAAGGCGCATAAGCGGCGGGAGAGGTTACAGTATCAGCAAGAGAAAACTCCAATCTGGTCTGATCGCTTTTATCGTCATGCTCAGGTCGAACATTGTAATGGAGCTGCAAGATAATCTTGGACCCATCTGAGATGGAAATACCTGTCCCTTCAGGGAAGTCCATCCCTTGATTTCCTGGAACCCATTGTGCTATCTGTTCGATGGGAATCTGAGAAGATGACCCTGTTAAACTGGGACCTCCATAGCAAGAGTAGCCCTGATTTTCGTCGTTCTGTTCCCACTCCTCTAAGGACTCAAAAATAGAGTCGCCCAACAGTCCATCCGGACGAACCAAAAATGCAGCAATATGATGGACCATCTCAGCATTTCCCGGTATCGCATTGAATCCGGTAATATACTGCGTTCCGATCTCGTCCCAATCGAGTATAAAACACCTATATTCATCCCCACGTTCTACCGACACAGAGTACGGTTCTGGCATTGATACTGAAGTGTCGACTCGAGATAATGTCGTCCCGACTGATTCGACGACAGATTCCTCTCCATTCACATCTCCCAGTGGCATCCCCGACTCCACCCATTGCTGAACCACATCAATTTGAGATTCGCTAAGCGACCAGTCGTTGCTAAAATCGCCCACCCCAGACCATGGTGGCATACTCCGATTTTCAGTCACGTGAGCGATCACAGGGCCCCACTCCTGAACCGTTTCCACATTGGACAGATCGATACTGCCAATGCTGCCTTCAACATGGCAATTCAAACAACGTGCCATCAATAAGGGCTTCACGTCTTGATGATATGTCACTTCTGACCCGCAAGCAAGCAATAACAATAGGCTCACATCTCCCCCTTGATATCAGGACTGCGCTTATTCCTGACCTATCGATTTGTAGATCCACAGTGTATCAGACTCGCTAAAATAGAGCGAGTCTCCTTTCCAAAAGGGGTTGCTCTGATGACCCAATCGCTGGAGATGAAACCCCGAATCACAAACGATATCGATATCGGTCA
>CAJWHX010000340.1 GCA_913040875.1 uncultured Pseudomonadota bacterium
TTCTCTGCTTTTGTAGATCGCTCGGCGCCGACTATAGTAGAGTCATCATCAATTTGTCGCCGCTCTGCTTTGAACACCAACTTTCCGGCTTTCATTTTTTCGTCGTTAATACCACTTATCGCGCTTGCTTCAAAAGTATTGGGAGACGCACCCACCTTCGAAGAAGAGAAGAAAGACTTTCCTATGGAATGGGGATGTTTATGGGGCGTTTCTGCCACCGCCACCGTCGTCGAAGAAGTCTTTGATTTTTGTTGCAGCCTCCAATTCTTGCCGATCTTCCTCCCCTCCCCAGGAGTATCGTCGGCGTAACAGTCTTCATCAACATGATCGCTCTCCATGTAAACAATATCCGACATTTCACTCTTAAACGTCGCCAAAATTTTACTCTTCTTCTTCTCTTTCTCATCCTTCTGCACGCTGATGTCAGCGTAACGCCACATCGACTGTCATAGCAGGGCTGCGCACAATGCCACCTACGAAAATACCGCAGAGGAAAATACCGTAGAGGCGACGGCAGATGTGGATCAAGCCATTGTCGATGACTTTACGGAAGATGTTACTCAGGTTATTTCGGGACTAGATGATGGAGCGAACGATTTAATTTCAGGCTCTAACGAGGCTGTTGAAGCGTTTGACGAAGATATTAGAGAATCAGCCGTATTGACTGGATTCGATGACGATGGGTTTGAAGATATCGATGATGAGTTTGCAGTTCAGGCCATCGAGGCAAACCTGTGGGACGAATTGGAAGATTCTGAAGAAGAGATTCTGACGGCAAAGAGCCAACCATCCATAGACTCTGAAAGGGAAAAGGAACCGCAACACAGCATTCAGTCCACTAAGAGTGCATTGCTGGCTGACCCCAAGCCATCTACCTCACAAAGGCAATCCAGTATTGGCGGTTCGGCTGAGATTCAAGACAATGCGATGATTCCAGAGATGGAATTGGATGAAGAGCCTGCAGAGTCAGGAGACTCAAAGTCAGATACTGTTGCTAGTGAATCCAAGAACGTTAAGCCAAAACAACGGTTGAGTTTCAGTAATAAAGTACCAGAGGTAAATAAGGTCAAAAAGCGGGAGATCAATGGACTTCACGCGTTTGCCTTTATCGTTCTCTTTTGTATTATTGTGATTGCCTATACTGGCTGGAAGGTCAACAGAGACAAGCAAGAGTTTGCTGGGATAGAAACCAACTCCACTGTGCTAAATCCCATGACTGAAGAAAAGAAAGGCTTGCAGGAGAACGATAACAAAGATGGTCAAGGTCCTGAATCAGAGAATGATCAAGAAGGAGACGAACCTGGTTCGCTAGAGGCAGATCTGGAGAAGGATGCCACACAGCCGATCGAAGAGGGGGAATTCGTCGACCCATATCCTCAGGTCCTCCCAGATGTCCCGGAAGAAAGTTTTGACTTTGCAAATGATAAGTCTTCACGAGAATTGACTCGTGAAGGGTATCGTGCTTTGCGAGAAGGAAAACCAGATCAGGCTATAAAATTGTTCGAACTCGCACTAGAAAAGGATGGTACATTTGCCGAGGCTGTCCTTGGGCTGGGCAAATCGCATCAGAAAAGAGGGGAGTTAGAAGAAGCAAAGGAAGCATACTGTCGTCATGCAAATTTGCCTCCCGAGAGTTTCTCTCCAAGTACGATGGTAGAAGATGTTAGCATATCACAAGGGATTGTCTCTCAGTTGGGACTTACATGTGATGATGCATGAGCCAATGGATAAGCAATGACAAAACGAATGAAGCCTGAGATACATGGAGAAAATGTCATAGGTACCTCCTTTACGGGGCAACGAATCAGCGGTCAAAACTTTGAAGGTCAACCGCTTGCCCACTCAGATTTTTCCTATGCAGATCTAAGAGATGCTTCTTTTCGAGGCTCCGATTGTTTGGGCGCAGATTTCGAGCAAGCCATTTTGCAACGAACCAATTTTCGAGGTGCTCGGATTAAAGGGTGCGACTTCTTTAAAGCCGATGCAAGAGGAGCCAATTTTCGGAAGTGTTTGATTCGAAAGGCTGATTTTGGTAGTGCCATTTTACAAGGAGCGTTGTTCGAAGGTGCGGATCTAAGAGAGGTATCGTTTCGTGGTGCCGATTTGCAAGAGGCCATGTTTCTTGGGGCAGATTTATCGGGCGCAACTTTTGGTGGTGCAGATTTACGAGGCGCCTTGTACAACGACAAAACACAATGGCCCGAAGGGTTTGATCCATTGGATCATGGGTCCTTTCCACTTGAGTGGAAACCGTCTGAGCCCAATACAAAGCCCACTGAAGACGAATAGAACTACACTTGAGATATTTGGAGTCATAATGTATGCATTCGTACCTAAAAATGGTGCACCGATTGATGTGCAGAGCATTCAAGCAGTTGCGGATATCCCTCCAACTCTGTTGGAAGCATATTTACACTTGCGATGGGGTACTGAACATCGAGGGGTGGTTCTGTTGGGGTTAGAACCGAATGGTAAACGACCGAAAAAGAGTGGACCTCCGGGGGTGATGCAGTTTTCCATTTCTAATTTTGTGTTGTCTAGCGGTGTTGCTATTGTACCGATGGACAATAAACCAGTGTTGGTTCGCTACGAAGATTCTCAAGTTCTTCAATTAGAGGAGCCGGAAAAGAGTCAGCAAAAAAGAGCTATTGTGTTAAAGTTGTCGATTCAATCTCAAAGCCAGTCAGGTAAATCTCTCGCGCATCTCAAGGTGAGTCCCATGGTTTTAGTGGTGAACCAGGATGCCGTTGATAATGCCAATATGACGGTTTTGGCAAATGAATTGGCACCTAATATTTGGTCAACGGACGTGTGCCGAATGGTGAGTAAGGAGCACCCATTGGTCGATACATTGATGAGCCTGTTCGATACTCTAGAAGATAAAATTTGGGAAGCGGATATGCATGGTCAACCATGGCAGGTGCAGCGTTTGGGGCGTGAGTGGAAAACATATCAATCCAAAGCCTCCGTTTGTGTAACCGCCGCCCGAATGGCATTGTCGATGAAACCGACTGTGACCTCTGAGCGAGTTCGTGTTCTGACAAATCTTCACTGGCAGCTTCAACGCTCTGTGGAGCAGGCTGCGCAAGCACTATCCAACTGGGTTGGAGTCTTGGAAGCTGCAGACCAATACTCTCCAGTATTTTCCGCTCCTCCTGTAGAATGGGATGAGATGTAGTAGGGGGTAGATTATCTAGACTGTGTCCCAAGCCAGTCTAAGTTTAGGTTCCACTCATGGTTTGACCGTTCTTCCCATTGTTTGAAAACCAGACCGATGTACTGACTGGTTCTACTTTGAGACCACTTGTTCACAGTAGCCAAATGTTCACGAGCCTCTATGCCCTTTCCCTGAATGTGAGCAAATCCCAAGTGCTTTACGGAATGGCAAGCCGGACAGAGTGCGATCAATCCAAGTAGAGTTTGAGTGTGGTTGGTGTCGTCATAGTTCCACTTTTCATGGCATTCCACTGGCCATTTGGGGCCCTTCCCATTGCAGATCTCACATCGATATCGAGCCTTTTTATAGACTCGCTTTCGCAGTGTATCCCACATGTCTTTGGTCAGAATACTCCTCAGATTGTCACCCCAGGCAGTACTTGGAACGAGTTCGACAGCTAGTTTTGGTGTTCCAAAGTCATCCAAGGTCAACAGATTCACCACATCCACAGGCACGTTTCGCTTGTGGATTGTCAATGTCAAAGCCTGATTCCATTAAGGATTCCTTCCAGTCAATAACAGAGTTCTTGAGCTTAGCCATCTGCTCTGTCTTTACAAAGACTCTGAGTTCGCCGAATGTAAAGATTGTATCATCTGCTTCAGGGGCATCTTCAAACTCAATGATGTATTTGTTGCCCGAGCATCCACCATCTGAATAGCCAAATCTCAAACCAAATCCTTGTGCATCCATGCTCTCTTGCAATGAACGGATATTTATGAGTGCATTTTCTGTGACGTGAATGGTATCCATGTTGACCTCGCTTTTACTTTTATATTAGTCAGTATTCACAAAATGTCAACGGTGCTCACAGTCGTTTTTCGTTGTTTGTCAGTGCACTTTACAGATGAATGAGATATGGTAGACAATAGATTTGTGGAGGTGAACCTGTGTTTGGTCCGGTGATAATTAAGCCCAACGAAATACAAAAGATGCGCAAGGCCTGTAGATTGGCCGCAGATACGTTGGAAATGATAGGAGAGCATATTCGCCCTGGCATAACGACAG
>CAJWHX010000341.1 GCA_913040875.1 uncultured Pseudomonadota bacterium
CCCTCATCGTTTATTTCACCCTGGCTTGTCAGCAAACTCCAACTGCAATGTCTTCAGAATGGAATGATCAGCAGAGGTACCTCGAGGCAAGTACATTACCAACCACTCAGGCTTTGCAACGGTGTCAAGAGATTACCGACGAGCAACTTCTCGGGGAATGCGTGTGGTTTGTGACCAAAGCAAACACCGAAAGAAACAATCGCTTGCCACAACCCGAACGCATCCGTCAAGCATTCGAACACTGCGCGCAGTCCCCTACGGAGGGGTGGAAGACGGTGTGCCGATTTGATGCGATAGATGTCACAGGAGTGACTGGAGAGATTGCAGATGCGGCATGTGCACAAACGGGTGAGTTTCAGGAACGCTGTATGATTCATGCGCTGTTAAGGGAAGAAGATCAACTGGCCGCCCGATTCCCAAAAGGTAAAGAGTTAGAGATGATGAATTCGATTGAGCAGCGGATGAACAATATCGGGCTCACTGAACTCAGTGAGGAACCCATCCACAAAACACTAACCGCTCGTGTGGTGGCCAGACGCTTTGAAACCGCATGGCGAAACAATCGACAGTATCCATTTTCACTTAGGGAATGTGGTCAGTTGCCCGAAGAAATTTGTATTGATGCGTACAGGATCTCGATCAAGCAAATCGGCAAAGGACGACTGCCAACACCCTGTACGTTGCCCATGAGTACAGAAACTGCTGCAGTTGCTGGGTTGCCGATTTGGCACGCTGAACTCCAAGAGCCTGTACAAAGTGCTTGGAAAAGTCTATGTCACGCGACGTACGGACCTCAGAAAGCTCCCGACTATGCTTCTTCACAGAGAGCCAAGAAACAATCTCCATTCAAGCAGCCTCCCGCACAACAGAAGCCCCAACCCAGACGTACCCAACCGAAAAAATAAGCTGAAACGGTAGGGAGAGCCAACTGCCATTGTAGATGGTGTAGAGTAGCCCAAAAGAAGAGTACATCCCCAGAAATAAGGTTGCATAGGCGATCTGTACTCGCCGGGTGGAAGGAGTGTTCGCATAGCGTATTCGACTGTGCTCGCCAGATTTCGGAGTCCTTTCAAAGGTGGCGTCGGGACTGGTCAATCCTTCTAGGATAGCGACGCTTTGGAACGGTGCCATACCCACTCCGAGTATTAAAGCCCCGATGACATTTTGCCAGTGAAGGAGTGATAACGGGTCCCATTTCTGAATGAAACTCTGTGAACGTTGGTGAAAAATGATGAGGGCAAGAAATGAACTAACAAAGACCCCAAAGTCTAGTACACTCCACCAGGAATTGAGGTTCCATCGCAAAAAATGGGTGTAAGGGAGTACCAAGGACAGAGTCAATGTCAGCCAATACCCCAAGTTGGCCGTTAAATGGACTGTCCCTTCCGTCTTGATTCGGAATGATTCGTCACTGCTCCACAGCATCGGAAGGATCTTGACAGCCGTTTGTGTAGTGCCTTTTGCCCATCGAAATTGTTGTACCACCAACCCTGTCATCGTGCTTGGAATCTCGGCATGTGCTGACGTCAACGGGGTGTATTTGAATCGCCATCCTTTAAGTTGGGCTCGATATGACAGGTCCAAATCTTCTGTAATGGTGTCCCATTGCCACCCACCCGCATCTACGATGCATTCACGTCTCCATATTCCCGCAGTACCATTGAAATTAAAGAAACAATCTTGTAGGTGTCGTCCACTGTGTTCAATTACAAAATGACCATCCAATACGATGGCCAATGCCTGTGTCAGTCGATTGAAGTTTCTGTTGCTATGCGACCATCGTCCTTGAACCATTCCAATGTCTGGGTCATTGTGGAAGTGTGCGGTGAGTTCCTCTAAGAAGTGGATGGGGGGCTGAAAGTCAGCATCAAAGATGGCTATCAATGGTTCTTGACTTCCAGACATACCGGAATTTAGAGCACCTGCTTTGTACCCAACTCGACTGGATCGTTGACTGTGCAGAAACGAGTGTGGGCCGTCATATTGAGCGATGAACTTTACAATCAACTCGCTGGTGTCATCTGTCGAATCATCGAGTACTTGTATTGTCAGCTGTCCTGTGTTCCATCGCAGTTTCGATACTGCCAACATGCACGATTCAATCACGTTGGCTTCGTTGTATACAGGAATTTGTACCAAGATGTCAGAGATTATTCGATGCTTTGGCTTGGAGAACTGTCCTTTTTTTGTTTCAAACTGCCACAACAAATGCGTTCGGTGTGTTCCCAACAGAAATAGACCGAATAGGGCCAGTCCATGTAAAAAGGATATCAATAACAGCATGGCAACACCGTATCTTCAGATTTGTCTTTTGCCAATCGATTGGAATAAAGGTACAATGCAATTAGCATCAATCATTGGGAGATAAACATGTGGATTACTTGGCTCATGTTGGCATGTACAGCGGTAGACGACACCTTATACGAAGGTCCAACCGGTGAAGGGAATGATATCTTTTGCAGCTCTTTTGACGATGCTGAATCGATTGAAATGATGGAGTTGCCTTCTTTGCAGGGTAGCGGACGGTTGAAAGTTCAACTCATCGTAGACATGAGCAATCCAAAAGACGGAGATATCATCGGGAATGCTGAGTATCGTTTGTCCAATGAGCAGATTAGCGGTGCTGAGCAGCAGGGAACCATGTCCCCACTTGGTGAGTTTACAAAGACATTGGGACCGGGTACCTGGACGATGACGGTCAACGGCTCAGAAGGGTGTCTAAACAAAGGCCCCAATGATGAAGGCATCGAAGTTGTCATTGAAGAAGGGATAGAGACATACATGTGCGTCCCCTTATTCTGTGAATAACATTTTTCTATCCACGTGGCCCCGATAGCCCATGACCGATTCTCTCGTAACAGCTGGTTTGTTTCCAAGGATAGCAGGTTCCTATTTGGTTCTAGAGTTGAGTAACCTTTGCAATCTGACTTGTGTACATTGTGCTGTGTCTGAAAAGAATCACCCACATCATTTGACCACGGGACACGTCGATGTTTCCGTTGTTGATGCATTGGTGAACGATATGGTCATCAATAAACTGCACTTTGATGTTCTCATTTTATTTTGGCTTGGAGAACCCTTGTTGCATCCAAGGTTTACGACCATTTATCGCCGTTTTGTTAGAGCGATTCACCAACACGGAATTTTCTCTTCGATAGAGGTGCACACCAACTCGATATTACTCGATGCTTCTAAACGACGGGTGTTTCTCAACCAACTTCCCGTAGCCCAAAAAATACACTGCACGATTGATGCTTTTCATTCAGAGACGTACAGATCTATTAAGGGACGAGATGCTCTACCGACCATCATGGAAAATGTTGAGGCCATCATTCGCGAGAAATCTCAACTTCAGGTCCACAATCCTAGGATTGTACTTCAATATATTGTTGGGTCCAACAATGTTGACGAGGCGATGACCTTTAAAGAACACTGGGTTGGGATTGCCAATTCTGTGAATCTCCCATTCTTTGTTTCTGCGGGGCAAATTCCCAATACATCTGAAGATGGCATATTCTTCAGACAACTGGACTGTCCAACCGAAAAGGAGCAACAGCGCGAAGGTGAAATCTTTGTGCAAGCGATGCAGCACATGGAAGTCCCATTTCCACAACACGAACCCACACTGGATATCGAGACAGGGTTGCAACCGTGTTCTGGGTTTTGGAAATCTCCCACCATTGACTGGCAAGGGAATCTGACGATGTGCACAAGAGACAACACCCTTGAAAATGCACTTGGAAATATTGTTCAGACGCCATTTTCCAAACTTTGGTGGGGAGATAAACAACGAGGGAATCGAGATCGGGTATCTCAGTCTGACTATAGCGAACTCAAGCTGTGTCAAGATTGTTTTGTACCGAACTCGTGTAATCATTCAGGCATATCTACAGAAGAGATACACAGATATCGATCGGAGCGGTTGTGATTAGACGGCAGCTTGGCAACGGGATTGAGTCTCTATTGGACAAGGGGAGATTGCGCCGTGCAGCGGGTCTTCCGACTCAAGTGCATTTGTCCGTGATCGATAGATGTTTTTTACCCTGCAACCACTGTGATATTTGGAAGAATACCGATAAGGAACTGCCCACAGAGTTTTGGATTGATGCTATAGATCGATTGGGCAGCTGGTGTGCACCAGCGGGGATGAACTTTGTTGGTGGCGAACCATTGATGCGAACGGAT
>CAJWHX010000342.1 GCA_913040875.1 uncultured Pseudomonadota bacterium
GATCTCCCAGTACTTTCGGCGATGACCAATACAGACAGATTCTTTTCAGACACGAGACAGCTCTAATAAAGAAAAAAGGAAAAGGAAATAAAAGATTTCGACGCTCTGTCTCCAAACACAGCCATCTGACTTACAGCTCATCTACTCGGAACATAACCACTGTAATATTATCATCACCACCAGCATCACAAGCCATGTGGATCAACGTTCTGGTGGCCTGTTGAAGGGGATGTTCCAGCATGACACGCGCCATCTGCTCCGCTTCCACGAGATTACACAAGCCATCAGAACACATCATGATGACATCACCCACTTCTAAAGGGACGATTTGTATATCTACTTCAACTTCGTTTTCAAAACCCAAGGACCGTGTAATGACATTCTTCAGTCTGAAGTTCTTGGCTTCTTCCACAGTTAGATAGCCGGCTCGAATTCGTTCGTTGACCAACGAATGGTCTTCTGTCAGTTGCTCTATTCGATTTTTTCGGAGAAGGTATCCTCTAGAATCCCCTACGTGCGCCACGTATCCTTTCCCGTCGTATACATAGGTCATCACACAGGTCGTACCCATCCCTCTATATCGACGTTCACGTTTTGCTTCCTCAAAGATCGTTTTACCGGCCAGTTGTACAATGGAGGTAATGTGCTGAGAAATCACATCCTCCATGCCCTCGACACTTTGATTTTCCAAACTCATTAACGAAAAGGATTCATCGATGGTATGAACGGCTATAGCCGAAGCTATCTCACCACCAGCATGACCACCCATACCGTCACAAACGACATAGACGCCGACCTCTTCGTTGATCAAAAAATTATCTTCGTTGTGAACTCGTTTGAGTCCAACATCGGTCATTCCACAAGATGTTATTCGCATCGTATTCTCACATTGCAATGTATCGATATTGATTCAGATATCTGTATCGACACTAAATAATGCAATCGTTCTAACCGTTTGCATGCATTTTTTCAAACACTTTCACCAAATCGACAACTTGAAGAAGACTCAGTTGAGCAGGTCGAAGTCCAAAATCCACGGATGAGTTCTCGTTCAAAGTCGATACCTGCTCCTTGGACAGGGTCTTCTTCAGAGAGTTTCGAAGAGATTTTCGAGGTTGTGCAAACAAGGCTCTATTCAATACTTCGAAGGATTCAATCGAGCAAGGGTGGAAAACCGGATTGTCAAAAGGGTCTATCTGAATCACAATGGAGTCTACATTGGGAGGCGGAAAGAATGCCCCAGGAGGTACCAAGCACACTTTTGATACAGCGCCAAATGCCTGTACAAAGTTCGACAAAGAACCTCGAACCCTATCGCCTTGATTCGCCAGCATTCTCAGCCCAACTTCCTTCTGTAGCATGAAGGTAAATCCCGTAAATGACACCGATGACATCAAAAGATTTTGGACAATCTTAGTCCCCACATTGTATGGTAAGTTGGACAAACACTTCCATGACTGATCACCGTCAAGCAGCTGAGTAAAATCAACGGAGCTCGCATCGGCATCGATAATGGTCACCGTTGGGAATTTCGACCGAATGATCGATTGCATATCTGGATCAATTTCGATGACTGTGACCTTTGCACCAATTTCGACCAACGATTTTGTCAGCGCACCTTGTCCAGGACCAATCTCCAGAACACAGTCCCCACGTTGTACACCTGACGCTTCGATAATGTGTGCGATGACACTCTGGGAAGTCAAAAAGTGCTGACCAAATTTCTTTTTCGGTTTCAAGTTCGTCTCCCTGTTGTAGTATAGAAGTCCACATCTGGAGACCATCGAGATCGTACCGTGTCCATTTGGGGAGTTCGATAACCAGAGTTGTACCGAAGTCTTCCTACATTGGCAATCATTGATCCATTGTCCGTACATCGATTCTTGGGTGGAAGAAACACCGCGGCGTCCAGCGCCATCAATCGCTCTCGAAACCCTGAGTTGGCGGCCACTCCGCCACCAATGGAGATTTTACACACCCCCGTATCTTTCATCGCTCGAATGACTCTATTCAATAATACATCTAAGACAGCGGCTTGGAAAGAGGCCGCCACGTTTTCTGGGACCCATTCTGGAGTCTTTTCCAAATAATTCCGAACAGCAGACTTCAATCCGCTGAACGACATGTCCAAATCATTTCGATTGCTTGTATCGACCCTCGTTTTACCAACCTTGGAAATCCGATGTGTTCTAGGAAATCGAATACTGGTGGGGTCTCCTTCTTTCGCCAATCGATCAATGATTGGTCCACCTGGATATCCGAGTCCCATCATCCGAGCGACTTTGTCATACGCCTCTCCAACAGCATCATCGACCGTTTGTCCTAGGACGAGGTAATCCCCGATCCCACGTGCCAAATACAAGGTAGTATGACCGCCAGATACGACAAAAGAGAGGAACGGGAATGTGGGCTCGGGCTCATTTAAAAGCGCGGACAGTAAATGCCCTTCAAGATGGTTGACAGTCATGAAGGGAACCCCAAATCCAAGTGCCAAGGATTTTGCAAAGGTAAACCCAACCAAGACTGCACCAACGAGTCCGGGTCCCCCTGTTGCACAAATTAAGTCTGGGGTCTGAATACCTGCTTGTTCCAATGCGGCCTTGGTACAGCTGACCACTTTATCTACGTGTGCACGAGAAGCAAGTTCCGGAACAACCCCTCCATACTGCTGATGAACCTGTTGCGACCAAATAACGTCCGACCCAATTCCCTTATTTGTCACCACAGAAGCCGCCGTCTCATCACAGCTGGTCTCAATACCCAAAACCACATCTACGGTAGTCGGTGCAAATAAAGACGTTGATGGGTCACTGCTGGTCATGTACAATCCGTGCGCGATACGATGTGGGTGTACACTGTATATTCTGTTGCTACAGGTCGTACAAATCGATTCTCCCCCTGTAGAGTATTGAGTTGATATTCAGTTATCGAGTTCGGCATCATACAGATGGATAGACGTCATATCTACTTTGTATCCTCAAGACCTATCTTGGTCTCCTCAATAATCTTGTCCATCCCAGGATGGTTATCGATATCCTTGTTGAGCGAAACAAGATTCAAAGTCACCTCCATAACTGAACCATTTGCCTTGGGTAGGTTTGCAATCTCAGCTTCCAATAAACTTATGGAACGCTGAGTATACTCATATTGGCGCTGAAGTTTCTTAAATTCGGGATCTTGCTCTCCAACCTTCTCACGTTGCTCCTCAAGATTCTTCAAACGCTCTCGCCTTCTAGCAAGGTCGCGTTCTTTTGCCACTCTAGAGTCTGCAGACGTAAAACCAGACTTCGCCGAGTCATAAGACCAAGAGAGTTCTCCAAGATTTTGACCTTTACTGCCCACACCAACCAAAATCGTATCGGAATCTAGGACTTCAGGACCGGCTGTTGTTTTCCCAATCTTGCTCTCAATAACAATATCGATATATGGAGCTATCGAGGTGATTTCATTGCGATTCAAATCGGCAAACGCGATGCGTATATCTGTTTGTTTGGGATGTTCCATCAACCATTTCACCGGTTCGGTCACTGAACATTCCGGAAGCATAGAGGATACTGTTAAAAAGTCACCCATCGGTTTCTTCTCTAAAAGAGTTGACGAGACAAACGATAGGTATTCAATGGAGACGCCATCTTGGGTGTGCACTCTGGAGTCTACAAAATTCAATCCATCACACTCTAGATTGCTCAGGACATATGGTAGACGACGTTCTTCGAGAGCGGTCATCAACCATTCTCCGCCCATAATCAAATCTCGCTCTGCAATCCCTAAGGCAGTGAGTGGAGTGGGTGCTGTAGAGAAGGCATCCAATACCAGTTCAACTATCTTATGCTGATTGTCCACTTCAACTTCTTTAATTTTATCTCGATTGAGCGAAAAGTTTCCAGCGTCTACAACCATCGTCGACGATTTGTGCTCTTGTAACTGTGTCATGCGTCTGGACAGACCGCCCAGTGGATTTTTCTTTCAACCACACGGTTCATACTCACCGTTGATGGCGCTACTCACCACCATATTCATCTCAATCGCACCTTCTACACCATCATTCAGATCAACTTGTTCAGTAAAGCCACTACAGGCAAATAAAAACCACATTTTTCCCTTCCCGTATTATTTAGTCGTTTGCAAACCTGACGTAAGATCTACAAATTCA
>CAJWHX010000343.1 GCA_913040875.1 uncultured Pseudomonadota bacterium
CAACGACAGGGATGTTCTTTATTGACGAGCACGGGAATGAGTCAATTCTTCCGATTTCCAGTTTCAATAATGCCAGTTGCATTAACGTCTCGTCAGCAAACACCTTGATCGGTTCAGGCTTCCATATGCTATGGCACGATGAGACATCTGGGTGCACATTAACTGGCGGTGATTATTCTTTGGTAGCACTCGCAGACTCATCTTATGGTGCGTCTCTGTATCTTCAATCGGGATATGGATTCAGTGTGTGGCCTTACTCAGTGAATTGGAGCTATGGATTCCAAGACGAACTGCTGTACTTCATTCAATGACGGATAGAGTGGTCATGTCTGAAACAAATGAAACGCCAATCAAACCTTTCTTCCTCCGTATGGCGAGCGGTTTTCTCCTCTGTTCAATCGTGAGCCAGGTCTACTTCTTCACCATCATCAATGATATACTCGATAAAGAGTTCAGTGCGATGGGGGTCATCTCAGGTATCATTGAGTGGATATACCTTGTTGGGCCGTCGTTTTTCTTTGCCGTGGTCTTCTTTGGTATGAGTGTGTTTTGTACTGCAGTCAGTCATTTCCGAAAGGAAGAGAATCTTGCTACCAAAATTGTATTTGGGGTTGCCTTGGTTGATTTGATCGTATTTTTGGGGATTACAACGTTTAAGTATGGATGATCAATGATCAATGATCAATGATCAATGAATCTACAACCATCATGAGGTTTCTATGACTACAAATTTTGCAGTGGGTACAAATCAGCAAGAATCAATCCCCATTTTTCGTGCACTACCTAAGGAGCCTGGACCCCTTTTGGTAATTGTTCCCTCTATATTTGGGATTGGTCCAGATGTCATTCAGTATGCTGAATCGTTTGCACAAGCCGGAGCACTGGTGTATGCACTGGATTCCTTTTGGAGAGTGGATTCCGGTCCTCTACCGATTCCTCAGGGGGCACGCCGAGCGATGCAACGTATGCATATGGTCGACCCGAAAAATGTACTCTCTGACGTCCTCTCAGCAATTGAGTATGGAAAGTCCGATGAGTTGTGCAATGGTTCTGTACTGGTTTTGGGTATTTGCTTTGGCGGTGCCTTTGCTGTTCAGACGGCATCCAGACTGAAACTCGACGGACTGGCAACGTGGCATGGAGGCAATCTTCTTTCAGTTCTTGACCCCGACGCCTTAGAAGATACCCACGTTCAAATGGACTTTGGGAAGGTGGACCCTTTAATTCCGATGACCGATGTTCGTACAATACAAAGTGCGTTGCAAGATCTGAAGAATGCGCACATCAGAGTTCACGAGGCTTCTGGACACGGATTTACACATACCGGTACAGCCAAGTACAATCCACAAGCTGCGTCAGCTGCTCACCAAGGAGTGTTGGAGTTGATACAACCATGTCTCACTTAATGTCAGGTAGACAGATCTGCGTAAAATGTATACATACTGTCAACAAATCTTGATGTTGGAGTGTATACCATGACAAATTTTACCGATAATTTACCGCAGCCTTCAGAAGGACAACGACGATTGTTTTTGAAAGCAGGATGTCCCTTTTGTACAAAGTTGGTGGTGTTCATCACCGCAGCCGGTTTACAAGACAAGTTCAAACCGATTTACGACTGTCCGCCCGTTCGAGAATACGTGGCTGCTGTGAATGATGGAAAATGCAGTTTTCCCTCTATGGAGTTGGAGCCAGAGAAGGTCGTGATGCTTGAGACAGCAGACATCATCGACAAACTGGCTAAGGAAAATGATGTCGATATAGACACTCTTTGGGCATACAATTATTTTGAGGGCGGCATGCTTCGTTCTTACAGTGCATTGTTCGGATACCTTGTTCAAAATGAAGGGGGCTATCCACAGGCTAGGGAATGGTTTGCGGCTCGAGAAGATGTTTTGAAAACTCCATGCCCACCTCTGGGTGCTGCAGAAGTTTTGTAACCCTACTGATGTTGAAACTCAGAAAAAATCCTCTGTAAGCAAAATGTACTTACAGAGGATTTTGTGTATTACTTTGTAATGTTTCCAACCATACTGTGTGGCCGAACCCATTCGTCGAATTGATCAGCCGTCAGATAATCCAGTTTCACAGCCGCAGCTTTAAGAGTGGTACCTTCCGCATAGGCTGTTTTGGCAATCTTTGCGGCTTTGTCGTACCCAATGTGGGTATTGAGAGCTGTAACCAACATCAAGGAGTTTTGAAGATTGGTTTCGATGACTGCATCATTGGTCTCGATACCGACAGCACAGTTTTCATTGAAACTTCGCATACCGTCTGCTAGCAATCTGATAGATTGCAACAGATTGTAAATCATGACGGGATTGTAGACGTTCAGTTGGAAATTACCAGATGCCCCAGCAAATGCGATGGCTGCGTCATTTCCGATGACCTGAACCGCAATCATCGTCAACGCTTCGCACTGAGTAGGGTTGACCTTGCCTGGCATAATGCTGGACCCAGGTTCATTCGCGGGAATGATTAGCTCACCAAATCCACATCTTGGTCCCGATGCCGACCAGCGGATATCATTCGCAATTTTAAAGAGCGCACCAGCAAGTCCCTTTAAGGTCCCACTTGTGTGCACCATCGCATCATGAGCCGACAATGCTTCGAATTTGTTTGGAGCAGATGTGAATCGGATGCTCGTGAGGTCCGAAATGTGGTCAACGACCTTCTGAGCATATCCATCTGGTGTATTCAATCCTGTTCCCACAGCCGTTCCACCGATGGCAAGTTCTTGTAGGCTTGGCAATGAGTCTTCAATTCGCACAATGGCATTGTTGAGTTGAGTCACATATCCAGAGAATTCCTGACCAACAGTGACGGGGGTTGCATCCATTAAGTGGGTACGTCCGATCTTGACCCGATTCATGAACTGATCGGCCTTTTGTTGGAATGTGTCTCTAAGTGCAGTGAGTTGCGGTAGAAGTCTTTGTCGAATTTCCATTACGGCTGAGATGTGCATTGCCGTAGGAAAGGTGTCATTCGATGATTGTGACTTGTTAACGTCATCGTTAGGATGAATCGGAGTTTTAGACCCAAGAACACCACCGGCAATCTCGATGGCACGATTGGAAATAACCTCATTGACGTTCATATTGGTCTGTGTACCACTTCCGGTTTGCCACACGCTGAGGGGAAAGTGATCATCCAACTTGCCTGAGATGACTTCGTCTGCAGCCTGAATGATGAGGTTCTTTGTTTCATCTGAGAGTTTACCACACTCCCAGTTGGCGAGAGCAGCTGACTTCTTGAGGATGCCAAATGCAGTGATCAATTCAGATGGAAAGCGCTCCCATCCGATGTTGAAGTTGTGAAGTGAACGCGTAGACTGTGCTCCGTAATAGCGGTCAACAGGCACTTGAACTTCGCCCATAGTGTCCTTTTCAATGCGGTATTGTGAGTCCGTTGTTGATGGCATGAAACCTCCGAAAATGATTGTTTTGAAACGGTTCTTGGAGAGCATAACCAATCGATACATACAGACCAATGTATTGATGGAATTTTATCTTGAACCCTTTCTCAATTGGTTGCGTATCGTGAGTAGAGTTGGGGTTTTCTGTCATGCAACGTCAACTCCTTCTACAATGGTTCGATGGCCTCTATGTTTTGATGTTGTATGGTGGCTCTGAGATGTATTTGATTGTGGGAAACACTTTTATTTGTGTTATCTCCAAAAAACAAACCCACAATTGTTACACAGCTAAAGAGTTAAATAATGAACACAAATTTTGTCCCAAGTAAACGTAAAACCAAGGTCGTCTTTGTTCAACTCGGTTCTCCCGAAGAGCCTACACCAAAAGCACTGCGTAAGTATCTAAGAGAGTTCTTGGGAGATCCTAGAGTTATCGATATCAACCCATGGGTTTGGAAGTTGATCCTATATGGTTTTGTGTTGCCTTTCCGTCCTAAAAAATCGGCGGCGTTGTACTCAAGAATTTGGGACGGTGAAAGTTTTCCATTGATAACCAATACCGCTAATTTTACCGACAATGTACGCAACGAACTTCAGAAGATTGACCCTGAAGGGTACGTTGAAGTGAACCACGCATTTTTATTGTCCCCACCGTTCATTCATGATGTGTACGACAGTTGGGAAGAAGATTTGAAAAATGGAACTGGAGCCACCAAGTTGCTTGTTATTCCAATG
>CAJWHX010000344.1 GCA_913040875.1 uncultured Pseudomonadota bacterium
CCCAGCCCGTATGGTCACATTGATAGACAATGACGATTCCTCTGATGAGGATTATGCAGATTGGTAAACCACCTTCTGTTCGCTTACTCTTCTTCTTGCATCGGCTTTTGAGGGGGTAAATCACCACTGGGAGGCTTGATGGCTTCCAGCGTCAAGGTCACATCCGAGATATCTTCATCCACGACACCCAACCGGGCTCCCAACGACAATTGATCCACATCTGCAGTGATCTTGTTGTTTTTATCTCCGTCACATAAGGCTGCTATATTCACGGAAGATCCCTTAGGTACCATAAAGGTAAACTCTCCCACTGTTTCCAAGACCTTCGTAGTGATCGGTCCTTTCATTTCTCCGCCATCTTGAGGTCCACCCAAGTCTTCTGTACCAATGGCGTCTAGACGAAGAATCCCAGCACACTCTCCATTAATTGTACCGGAGATGGTAACATGCTCGAGTGTATCGATTTGTGCCTGTGACTGTTGGGCCTTCATCTGCTCCATATCCATCAAGACTCCGCCTGGTTTGCCAGCTGGTCCTCCTTGAGCACCTTGACCGCCTACACTACCCTGCATTTCTCCGCCCACGTTGGCTGGTGCACCGGGAGGTTTCCCTCCTGCTCCTGGATTGGCTCCGGGAGTGGCTCCATTTTGCTGGGGTGCATTTCCCTGTACATTGACTTTGGGATTGTCGTTGGTGGTTTCACTTGGAGGTAATGGGCAACCAAAAAGCAATACAGACAAAAACAGCATTCGAACTCCAAATACACTTACAGATATCAATGGTCAATCTACTGTGTTTAATGATTCTTGTCGATCTTTTTCCAATCGGGAAAAACTATGGAGTTCAGTTCGTTTCAGGTTATCTAGATAAAGATTTCTAATTTAATGAGCGTTTTCATGTCAACACCCTTAGTATTTTGTCGTGTTTGTGGTTCAAGTCGCCCTATCCACTCTTCCTCCTCGAAATTCTGCTGTAATTCGGCGAAAGAAGCTCTTCACGAAGAACCGAACACCACAAATCGTATCCGCACCCCTCGCATTAATGGTAAACCTGTCTCGTGGGACGATGCCATTGCGCACATCGCTTCCAAAGTAGATACCGGACGTAAAATTGGACTAAACACATTTGGGATTTATACGGGTAAAGTCAGTTTTTACCGTGGTCACGATTGGCTTGAGTCGATGCTACTTGCATTTCATACTGGTACCACTTCTTGGTTCACCGACATGTGTCTCGATGATGCCAATCGATTGATTGTTACAGAATGGATGATGGGACATGCGGCGCCACTCTTGACAGATCTGGGCAGAGCACACAACATTTTGATTTTGGGAGATGATCCGTCGATTCATGATTGGGGAATGCTTCAACCCGATCATCAATACACCGCAGAGATCAAGCACTCGCAGCAAACCAAACATACGAAAGTATCTTTCGTCAGTGCCTCTGCATTTACCCCTCATATCCCAGCCCAAAAATCAATATCCATTCGCCCTGGAAGCGAACCCTTCTTCTTGCTGGGCATGCTCAACCTGATTGTAACCAATGGTTGGTATGATAAACAATACGTTGGCAAATACACGCAGGGACTACAAGCCGTCAAACACCTGATCGCACCATATACGGTGTCTCGCTGTGCCAGTGTATGCGGAGTTGGAGACGCCGACATCTCTGGAGTCACTCTGAAATGGATTCGGTCTGCTATGGGATTGATCCACCTTGCACCCGGCGCTTTACGATGTGAACATGCAACTCTCGGCGCATGGGCCTGGCTAACCTTACATGCGCTCAGTGCCAATGCTCTTAGACCAGGTGGTATCTACGAAGCCGTCGGGGCTCTTGACTTACTCCCATTGCTCGTGGGACTACGAACAGAGAATGCACCCAAAAGTCAAACAGGAGGTCAACAACTCCTATTGGGGCAAAACCATTCCTCCCAGCTGTTGCTAGAAATGGAACGTGGAAATTTGGAAACGTTACTTCTACTAGATCGTCCCCATACCACACAACAGAGTCGGTTCCTACAGGCGATACAAACCCTTTCTTGTTCTGTGGTTCTGTCCGATGTTGAAACTGAATACACTGCGGTTGCTGATGTCGTACTGCCACGCAGCACCACATGGGAAGAAAAGGACATCTTACTACATCGGAATTCTCAGTTCGCCATAAAATGTCTACCAACGTCTAGTGCTTTGCACCCGAAATTTGCAGAGAGTAAAAGTGCCCAAGAAGTTCTAAGCACGCTTGGACAGAAACTCTCCTTCAAATGGACCGGCAGTGACATTGGGCTCACCAATCGACTGCTCGCCAAGCAGATTCAGCGCGGGGGACAAGAGACATGGATCAACAGAATCTGGGGGCTCTTACATGAAGAAGACTTAGAGTGCGAAGGAAGCCTCAACGGACAAGGAGAACACGACAGAGCCTTGTGGCGACCATCGCAAGATACGATACAACTTGCACCTGCTCCTCTAGAGGAGCTCTTCAAACAGGTTCGAGACCAAAAAACAGACGAGAATTTCCCCTTCTTCTTGCAGAGCAGTCACTCTAGAGGCTCTACCAACTCAGCTCCACAAATAGAAGCGCATCCGGATTGTGGGTTCGAAAATGGGGATTCTATCCAGCTGTCTACACGATTTGGAAGTCTTACCGGTGTACTAATCCACAATGAAGCTGTACACCCATTGGGAATCGTTTGCTCTGCAACAGACTCTCCAGAAGTTTTAGACCTCCTACCTACCCAAACGGACCTATGGTCAGGAACTCCAATCTTCAATGGCGTTCCGTGCCTGATCGAAGGTTAACAATCTGTTTCTCTTATGGAACCGTACCAGAACAAAACCGATTCAAAATAGGGTCCTACGCTTCTGATCACCATGAGATTGTCAGCATCATACTGACTATAGAGACAGCCACCACTCGACCATCAGTGGTCGATCGATGTTCACTTCATCCAGTCGCTCATCTATTTGCAAAACGATGGCATCGAGATCCGGTCCCACCTTAGCAGCCAAGAATTCAAGTACCGGAGACTTAGAATTACGCTTAAAAGCACCCACTGCGGCTTCCAATCCGGACTCAGAGTCACCAACACCATACAAAACGGCCGCCGGAATAGGATTCCCCGTATCTTTTGCGAATGCTATCAATCCATCCTTGGCGCCTTGCTGAGCGTATCGAAGACACCACAATGGTATATCTCTAGAACGGGCTCTGTCCGCATGCCTGTGCTTATGCAACAGATGATAATACCCCATTCGAGACCCTTCTAATTCCCGAAACAATCCCACCAACCACAATGCTGAAGGGTGTCGTTCAAGGACCCATTCCATAAAGGGCTCTTGATTGAGTTTCATCTGTTTACCAAGAGCACTATACAACTCTTCTGGAGGCACGATCGCTTCCAAATAATCAACAATCGTCAGTAAATATTCAGCAAACACAATGTGTTGAATTCTTTGCTCTAGAAGCAGTAGCGCTATGACCTGCGGATCGGTTTGAATCCAATGATTGACCACATCAGAGATTGATTTCCCAGCTTCTAGAAGCTCTACAATCTCTTCCTGTGCACGGTCTATCGAACTACTCGGCATAATTAACCTCATACAATCGCTTGCTGAGTCCGGCGGCTGAAGGCAACACGTTTTTAAAGGGTTTTGGAATCACCAGAACTTGTTTGGGAAAAGGATCAACTTGCATCGCCATTGGATATCCTTCAATCTCTTTATCTGAGAGAACGCTGCTACCCTCTGCCAAAAGTGGATACCAGATGCCATCGTGAATTCCCCACACACCAGCAGCACCAATCATCGACAACCACATTTCTCCACCATCTGTCACAACTTGCACTACCAAGCAAATGATTTGACTGTGGGGTTTTCGGTGATGGTACCAATCCCAAATTTTTCGAAGCAAGGGTTTGAGTCTGCCAGCATGATTTGCAATCAATCGATTCAACTCTTTGGACAATTCAATCGTTTGACAAAAACTACGTTTAATATCTGCGTCGTGAATCCGACCTACAGCGGAGACATTCCCAACCGGCGTACGTTGCGTCGCAGCAAAAATACCGGTAAAAGGGAATTGTGACTCTTTGCCAATAATTCCCAATGATACTACTTCTTGTTGTGTCATGAATTTCCTGTG
>CAJWHX010000345.1 GCA_913040875.1 uncultured Pseudomonadota bacterium
CTTCCGTAAACACTTTGAAAGTTCCATTTCGGTTTTATCCTTGTTTAGCAGCCGGACTTGCATATTACATTTCTATAAAAAGAGCGCCTAACAAAGTACAACTTTTAAAAGCTGTTTATGAAGAGGAATTTGAAAGAGCTATGACGGAAGACAGGGATCGTTCTTCTTTTCGGCAACCTGGCTCAGTTCCGTCCAGACTTTTTGGGCACGTTCTTCACACTCTACAGCATCCCGCCTACACATCCTCCATCGTTTGACGACTGGTGGATTCCCCTTTGGAGACTTGCTGAGCGTCGAGTTCAGCAGGACAAATGCAGCTTGCGGATGATATCGGTACAGTCTGCACGCCATCGAGCCATACCCTTTCAAAGTGGAGTCTGAGCAGATATCCAACTCTCCCAAAAACTCAGCGTGATCGGTAATTGCTACAAAATCGAGAGGGACTGACAATCGTTGCCCGTTGGTTTCAATCTCCCCTTTGGCAAAGTCGTAGGCCTGTTGATGAGTTTGCTTCGTCCCTTGCAACGATGCATCGAGCGAGTGGACTGTATGCACATGCAAGTCTCCCCAGAACACCTCTTTGAATGGTTCTGGATTGGGACAGTCTGCAAAAGTGAGTGAAGTCAAAAGATAAAGCACAATATCCTGCTGAGAAGTCACCCTCCCTTTACCATTCCGATCATCGTTTCACCATACTCAAACGATGACAATTTAGACCCAATTTGAAACTCCAATGTGTTACTAGACTGTGCACCCAAACCCATGAGACCATCATGCCCAAAGCCATCGTATTTGATTTAGACGGAACACTCGCTGATTCATCGCATTGCATCGTCGTCTCGATGCACCTCGTTGCCGAACAAATGAATCTACCACCGATGTCAGATGTCGCCATCGAAGACTTGATTGGCAAGCCCCTCAGCGTGATGTTTCCCACTCTGTACAACACCACACCAGATCAAACTGAGGAAGCTATCGATCGATACCGCATCGAGTACGTACGCCTTACCAAAACCGAAGAACAACTCTTTGATGGTGTCATTCCCATGCTGAAATCGCTGAAAGCACATGGCTACAAACTGGCCATCGCAACTGGAAAGAATCAAGAAGGTGCCGAGAATGCGAGTGCTCGGCAGGGACTCACTCCCTACTTTGACAGTATCCACGGTATCCTTCCTGGCACACCTGGCAAACCTGATCCAGCGGTCTTGCTCAGAGCAATGAAGGCGTTGAATATTCCAGCTGAAGAGTGCGTCATGATTGGAGACACCACCTATGATATGCAGCTCGCACAAGCTGTTGGTGTTGAAGCAATCGGCGTCGATTGGGGCGTACACTCCCGCGATAAACTGGAGGCTTGTGGGGTCAAAGTGATGGGAAGCATGCAGGAGTTGCTAGACACCTTTGTGTAAAATCATCCGGATTTGTAGAACCAATTCGTTTACCAGGCTCAAACCCTCTCTGTAAACGGATTCTACATGACATTCAAACACAACCCCAAAGACATCGCCATCACCGCTCAAGAATTCATCCACTGTTTGCTTGAGCCCAACGCAACCTTTCCATGTGGTGGAAAAGAACCAGACTTTAGCTGGTTCGATGAACCTGAAGCACACATCAACGAAGGACACTTTCGTCTTAAAGATGAACTGAGGGACATCCGAGAGTGGAAAAAGAAATCGATCATTCGCACTTTTACTGGAAATTTAGCGTGGGAAGAATCTGAATTTTGGGCTGGTCAATTCATCAAAGAGTTGGTCGGTGAACACGGACGAGGTGTCTCATATGAGGCTAAGCAACGTCTGATCGCCCATGCGTTTACCCACCAAACGGTCTCTGATTTGGAAATGGTCAGCGTACACTCTCGTCACACGGTTGCAGAATCCAAAGAGATGCATTCCATCGTCGAAGGACTCGCATCTCCAAAGGTCATTCAAAAGCACATTCGGTCGCTCTTATTTTACATCCGCAGCATCTATCCATTGCCAAACGATGGTAAAGAACGAGGTTTTTTCCTAGAAGGTACGGACGGGAGTCTCACCACCAAACGCACCATCCAACATCAGCATGAACGTATTCGAACGGCACTGTCACCAGTCATTGATGAACTCACAATGTTTCTCCCTGTACAATCGGCTACGTGGCATGACCTCGAGATGCAAAAGTATCCCATGGAGCGTGAAGCAGACTATACCTATTGGATGTGGCACGATCGATTTTGGACACCTTGATTCAACTTTGGCATGACTTTTGCACAACCACTTGACGTAACAATCAACGCATCAATGGAGAGCATCATGTTATTTTGGACCCTATTCACCGCTTGTAACTCAGAACCCTATCACGTGGATCCCGAGGATGAAATCGATCCCGTTGAGGAAACAGACCCCGTTGCAGGACGCATACAACTGTGCATTCCTCAGGACATCTCTCCTTCTATGGAAACAGAGGAACCCAATATACTGACAGGAGACTTGGTAGAAGTTCGAGAGAGCAATGGAGACTGTGCCGCAGAACTTGTATTCCAAACAGAAGATGCTGAACACATCATCGGATACAGCATTCTAGACCCTGAAGGAAATGATGCCACCTTGATTCCAGAGTGGACGAATATTGCAGATGTGACCTTTAGCACCCACATATCTTTCGAGTTTGGAATGAGCTACGGTCTAATACTGGAAGATTCTAAGGGCATCATGATGGCACTCGACGAAGGAACTTGGAGTGGTGCACTCAAAGATGCCGAACTACCGTTTGAAGTAGGACAGAGTGAGGCAGCTGTAGGTATTATCGAAGATGAATGCCTCACCCAAACAGGCTATGCTCTCACCATTGGGGATGAAGAGTTGGTGCCCTTTGGAGAATTTGAGATTGCTATCGACGACCAGAACTTCATCTTTGTAGCGGTGTCTGCGATTGAATTTGGTCCTGGCACTAGCTGTGAAGTATCAGATAAAAGTGATGAGTTCGCTTGGGGGATCTTTCGAGAGTAAACTGTTCATACTGTCGTACAAACCATGTACATGACTGCGCGGTCGGAGACCTCGAATTTCGGGGTCTCCGACCTCTCCAGACGTAAGTCCTTGCTTACATAAGTGGAAACATGTAGGCAAGGGCTTACGAAAATGCAACTGCGATGGTACATCGCATTTTGTATAAAACAAAAGCCAGTCAGCCATCAAATAACGGTTTGATTTTATCTTCGCAATTCAATACCGGACACATTGAATAGAGTCTGTACATCTGATGACAAAGAGATACCTTTACAGTACAGCTTTTTCAATACAGGCAGTTGCAACAAGGGGCCAATATCCAAGTCAGTGTTGGATATACTGACGACCTCAAGTTTGGACAATTGAAGAATTTCTGATGGCAGTTCAGGCAAAGCCGTGTTGTATACAAACAATTTTTCTAAATCTTTGAACCGCTTACATTCCTCGGGAAAAGTCTCAAGAGTGGTTCGAACTAAATCCAACCGACGGATATCATCCGGTACAGCAGGCAAGGCCAGCAATATTTTATCCACAGGCCAAGCCTCAAACCAAGCTTTTCCAGTTTGCTTACACCAATATGTCACGCACGCTTGTAAATAAGCCGTCCCTTCTGGGGTTTTTGGAATCTGATGAACCATATGCTGTAAGATATGAGGCGTTGGAAAGAGTGTTTTACCCTCTTGATACAACTCAATCATCCACTTGACTTGCTCCATTGTCGGCCGAACACAGAAAAACCACACCTCTGCCTGAAAATCTATTCGTGCTCCAGTTGAAACCCGATACAATATGTATTCGGGAACGATTTCTTTCCACGCTCTCGACAAGCTATCTCTTGATGAAATCTCCCCTATCATTCGATCCAAATAAGGATGTATCAATTGATATCTCGATGCGACCTGTAACCATTCAAACGAATGCTCTTCCGACAACGTTCTATGATCATCTGGTGGCGTTAACTCTATGGCACGTTGATACCACTCCTTCGGTATATCTGATCTGTACTGCACATTCTCAATACTATTCAACAAACATACATCAAGGTCTTCTTGCATGAGACGACCATCGATGATCCAATATTCTATCTCCATGTCGAAATAGTGCGGAAATGGAGCATCAAACAGATTGTTTGTACAACGAAACGCA
>CAJWHX010000346.1 GCA_913040875.1 uncultured Pseudomonadota bacterium
CCATCCACCCTGCGCAACCCGCATTGTCGATCATCTCCTCTCGGATGACAGTTCGCATCCACTGACGAGCTTCGGGGTTTGTCAGATCGAGCAGGGCCACTTCAAAAGCAGTCACAGGCAACTTCAGAACTTGCCCTGATTCATCATGTACAAAATAGCCCCCTTCTACACCTTCCAGATACAAGTTGCGGTCAGGCTGACTTTCATGTCCAGTGACATCTAAAAACATGGAGTTGACATAGCACAACACTTCGATTCCGTCATCATTCAAGCCATCAACCCAATCATTCCAGTTCGGATGATCGTAGCTGCCCTGAACCCAATTCCAGAGGACCTGTTCACCAATAAAGGTTCGATTCACACCTGACCACGTTTGATTCCAAACCCCCGCAATTTGTACATCATGACTCAACAAATCATCGACATACCCTCGCCCATCATCGAGTGGTCTCGCCAGCGCGATGATGGCTCCATTGTCTATCCACTCTGGGGGGGCAGACATCCGACCTGAGTATTCTGTAAATGCGGTCAACACGTCCAATGAAGATTCCCCTGTAACAAATTCCCCTTTCATCCACGTTGAGTCTACAGCAATACTCGTTTGCTCTTCCTGAAACGAAAATTCAGACAGCTCAGTGTTGTGTAGAAAGAAACCGGTTGAAGAATCTGTCATATAAAAGGGCATCGCGAAATAAGTGCTGTTTTCTTCACCACCTGAACCATCGAAAAACTGATTGATGAACTGAGTAACCTCTGGATGACCACGACCCACTCCGCCCTCTTCAGACAATACAGGTATGGTTCGGCCTTTGAGATTCAACTGACTGTATGGAAATTGCTCACCGAGTCCGAAGAACTTCTCCTCCGGTGTGGACACTTGATTCAACGACACACGATATTCTTCTGTATGACCAACCTCTGGTGCAGATATATCTATATCAAAGAAGAGCCTATCTTCGGAACTGAGACACATTTGCATCGAAAAGGCAATATCATCGCAGCCCTCATCTAAGAATTCCCCTTCAATGAAAAGTCCAGACTCCGAGGAAGATATATCGGTTGCTTGTGGTGAAATACAGTCTAATTGACTCTCATAGTCGATAGAAAAGGAACCTTGATACTCGTCGACTTCTCTGTCTACCAGAGAGACCGTTAACCAATCCTCGAGCCCTTCAAAAACAACTCCCCTTGCAGTCTCAATTAGAAATCCAGACGTCGTTGGCACCACTGAAAAACCACCCAAATCAACAGTACTTCCAGAATCCAATATTTGCAGAGCACTCAAATCACAAGAGTCAATCCTGACATATGGGTCTGCTGTATCAAAGTCCACATCAGAAGGAACCGCCGGTTTATCTGAGTTCGTACACCCCAACAGCCACATCAGCACGTGTATCATTACACCCCCTTAAAATTCAATTTCAATGTAACGGTGATTTGTAAAATATAAAATATTTGAATGAATGAGATAAAAACTACGTATTTAAAGAACCAAATCAGATGAATATGGTAAACTATTGACACGTCAATAATAACTAACTTGATTCAGGAGGCATCATGTCATTTCCAAAAATCTTTGGACTCTGCGTACTTTCATTGTTTGCATTTAACTCTGCAGAAGCCAAACCCATCCTTAAAAAGAACAAACAAACCAATCTACGCCCAGATCCAGCACGCACCACATTGGGATTGGGTGTTGGTATGAGCGTTCCATCTGAACAACTCGACACATTTATTCTTAGAATTCGAGTCAATCCAAACTTTACATTGGAACCAATGGTCAACATGACACAGATGTCCACATCTGAAAGCACGACCATCATTGATGCAACAGACCCTTCTATTTCGACAACTACCGTAACAAATACAGATGTCAGTACGATGGGCGGTGGACTTAGCATGCGATACCGCGTTGGACGCCACGGAAATACTGACCTAAATGCCATTGCTGGGCTCGGTTACGTACAGTTTGACTCTGAAACCAGTGTAGAAGGTGTTCAAGGGAAGGTGGAAAGCTCTGGAGACTCTATGGTTGCCAACCTCGGTTTGGGTATGGAGAGTTTCTTTGCTCCGAAATGGTCAGCTGGATTCGATGTCACCACTCCCATCTACCAAAACACAAACTCGACTGCAACCAGCACCTCAAGTGAATCTGTGGGAATGGCATTTGCTCCATCCTTCAAAATTATGCTGGCACACTACTTCTAATCTGTAAATCTGATTATCTTTTGCAAAACAATTGTCAGTAGCCTTCGAGTCTAGTACATAAAGATTCGGAGGAGTTTTCTATGTTCAACTTGAAGTATGACACACCAGCGGCATGGGTCGATACTGTTTTGGCCGATTTTGATGCATTTCTGTTGGATCATGCGGCCTGTGAGCGTAAGGCTTCGGCAAATGCAGTCTCTTTTGCCGTTCGGTATCCCAACCATCCCAAATTGGTACAAACCATGGTTCGAGTGGCCCAAGAAGAAATGGAACACTTTGCAACGATGACAGATATTATCTACGAACGTGGATTGCAGTTTCAAAAGGACGAAAAGGATCCGTATATCAACGCACTCATTAAACTGAATCGTTGGGAGGGTGACGACAGACTGATCGATCGCCTGCTGATGTTCAGTATAGTAGAAGGTCGAGGATGTGAACGCTTTCATCTATTGGCCAGTGCACTACCAGCTGGCAAACTAAAGGATTTGTATACAGAATTGGTTCGTTCGGAGTCTCAACATCACATGGTTGGCGTTCAATTGCTTAAAGAGCTGTTCCCAAAATCCCAGTGGGAAGCAAGATATGAAGAGCTGCTCGAAGCCGAAGGCGCCATCGTAGCATCCCTACCACATAGAGCGGCTCTCCACTGATGACACTCCCAAACCTCCCCTTCGATCAATACGACCGAATCATCTGTATCCCTACGTATGAAGAGTTTGAGTTTATTAGAGAGGTTTTTCAAGACATCTTAAGTCTACCGTACAAGACGCTGCTTGTGCTCAACAACAATTGCCGGATTGACTCCTCTGACACTGTAAAAACAAACAATGTTCGCCTACATGATTGGTTGCTGACCTTCCCGAATCATTCAGATTCCAACCGTCACCTGATCGACTGGAACAGTCTCCACGTCCTACTGGTAGATCATTCTCATCCAGCCACTTGGTATCCTCCTCATGAAGGAGTTGGTCTCGCACGAGATGAACTTGGTCAGCTGGCTTGTTTGCTTATCGACGCTTCAATTGTAACCTGTCCTTGGATATGGTGTACTGATGGCGATGTTCGCTTGCCCACCAACTATCTAGACCTCCCCTCCATCAAGAACGGCGTTGAATTAACAGGGTACATCCACACGCCCGCTCCCCTGGAACTGATTCTCTATGAGATCGGCTTGAGATATTATACGCTGGGTTTACAGTGGGTTGGCTCTCCGATTGCCTTCCCCACAATTGGGTCCTGTATTGCGATTCATGCCCAGACCTTCAAAAGCATTTATGGATTTCCGAACAGACAGGCCGCTGAAGATTTTTATCTGCTGAACAAAGCCGTCAAAGTTGGTCCCGTTCAATACTCCAGTTCCAAAACAATTACGATCAGAGGTCGCCCCAGTGAACGTGTCCCTTTTGGTACTGGACAAGGAATGAAACTCATTGCCGAACAAAACCTCCGATACGAGCTATACCATCCACACATTTTTACCGTTTTAAAAGATTGGATCGACGTCCTGAACACTGCCTCAGATGAACAACTCATCAAACAGCTGAGCGCTCTCGTCCCAGACTATCCGTACTTTTCAAAGATTCAAAAGGTTATCAAACAACCCTGCCCACTGGCCCAGAGAATCCGGCGTCGTTTCGTATTTTTTGACTGCTTTCAAACGATGCGCTGGATTCACCACATGAGAGATACCCACCATCCGTCGATTCCGATTGAAGAGGCACTATACGAAGCTCCATTTATTCACATCAACGATAAGCCAAACCCACCGACATATGCAATCACCAACGAGTGGGAACAGTTACAGCATCGTGTGTACACTCAAGAGATGAATGTTCGAGGACGCACCTACCAACTGTAGAATTATTTTGCAGGAACCGTATACGATCCTTTCCAGACCACAGGCTCACTCAAGTTCTGACCGGTCAATG
>CAJWHX010000347.1 GCA_913040875.1 uncultured Pseudomonadota bacterium
GATGATACTGCACGTCGAACCTATCGCTCGGAGATAATTGAGGCACACCACATTACTCAGGCAGCCGTTTTACTTGGACAACAAGCAGAACAGGCGCTCAATAAAGGCGATAAAAGAAGTGCCATTCAATGCTATTCAAAAGCCATCGAACTCCAACCGGAGGAGAACAAGTGGAAGTTGGGTTTGCGTCACGCAACCAAAAGGTAGTGACATTTCCGGATGACTATTTCTGCATGACATTTCTGTATGGTGGAGTGGTAAGGCACTAGAAGTCTTTCGATCGTGATCTTTAGACCGAAGATGAGGTGCGTCGGATTTTTGAGGATCTGACAAGTGCCTTTATTGGAGGACAATCCCGCTACTTTCCATATTGTATGTACACCCTTCTTCGATCTCTTCATTTTCAGTGGAGACCACGGTTAGTATTTCGGTTCCATACCAATCTAGATCTTCCGGTACATCAGGGCAACCACCTGCAGCAGATTCAACGTCAGCTCTTCCCTGTATTTGCCAGCGGAAATCACCTCCGGTTCCTTCTTCAAGATAGACCCCAGACTCATATGTCATCGAGCAACCACGGATCTCCCCCGTTGCAAAAGGCTCCCCATCTACACGGATTTCGACAAAAGTGCCTTCATAGTATAGGGCGTACTCATAGGTTTGTTGAAAGCCCTCTGTAGATTCAATGCATGGATCTTCCGAGCCTGTACCGGTAATGGTTACATCCCATCGACCATTTGGTTCGATATCTTCTTTACAAGCCACCAGTAAAAATAATAGAAGGTTCACATCTACCTCATCAAATACATTTTGGATCTTTATATGTCTAGTTTATCCATTTCACCTGAAGTCAGCACACATTTACTCGAACAATGGGAAAAAGTCCGCGATTTTTCTGCGCAGGTTTGTCATGTTCAAGCCCCCATAGGTACTGGAAGTAAGCATGTCCTCAATCATTTTCAGAGACAAGTGGCGGATGAATGTTTGACGTGGCACATCCGATTTAGGGACAATTTGTATGGATGGGAGCTGTTGCCTGTGTTGGCAAACGGGCTGTGGAAGACGATTCGTCATTCAGCCAATATGGTGTCGATGGTGCGAAAGTCTTTGGACTTGGATTTGGGAGATGATCGGTTGAATGCAATCCTACAATCGATGTCAGAGTCTCTTCAATTCAGTCATGACAACGAAAACGCTCAGCTCCGATTGCCGGCAGACAATCCCATCTTGGGACTGGTATTGATGGCTCGATCCTTGATGAGAGAAGTTCCACTCCTGATCATTGTGGAAAATGTGCAGTTGTGTCACAGTCACATCCCATTGGTCTTCTTACTGGCTGCGATGCAAGATGCTCAACAAACCCGTACGATGGTCGTTTTGCACAGTACAGTTTTGAATGATGATACTGTAGCCTCTTTTCCAATTCCTGCTCAAGTGTTGCTGTCAACATTGCAGGGCACCTCTGTTGGTATAGTCCCTTGGACGAAAGAAGAAGCCGTGGTGTTCTGCCAGGAACGTCAAATTGAGGACCCGCCGTTGGATGATTGGATGGCATGGAGTCAAGGTCGACAAGAGATGCTTGCAGAAATGGTTGTATGGAGTCAACAAGATCCGCTTTCTGAAAAAGCAATCGTAGACAGACAGTTAGTGTTTGCACCCACAGAGTTCTCCGAGTTTACAGAGCAATGTTTACGCGTGGGCGCTTTGCTTGGATGGCGTTTTTCGATCGAACAGGTGGCGACGATGTTGGGGGTTGAAACTGAGAAGGTTTCGACGGTGTTGCAACAGCAGCCGCAGTTGATTGAAGTTGAAGAGGAAGGAGGGAATGCCTCGTTCAAGTACGTTCTTCATCAGCTTCGTTTGATGGAGGATACCATACAGCAGTTGCCCCAGATTTCTGGTTCAGTTGCCGATAATTTGTATGCGACATTTGGAAGGACTCGGCCAGAGCTTTTGTTTCAAGCAGGGAGAATATACAGTCGGCTTCAACGCAATGCTGAGGCACAAGAGTCTTTAAGACTCATGGCTGACTTGGATGCAGATGTCCTATACTTAGCCATGCTCGAAGTATTGATTCGATGGGGGATTGAGTTTGATTCAGCCGTGATGGAAACCTTATGGATGCGTGCTGCTCGCCATCAGTTTACCCAAAATCCAGATGTGGCACTGGCCTTTCAGCAGAGGGCCCTTAAGTGGTCTGCAGACTACAATACACCCATACTGGCAATGGATTTGTATCGTCAAGGTGGACGGTTTTTGGCTAAGAAGGATCAACTTGTTGAGGCAGAACGACAATTCCAAAGTGCCATTGAGGTCGCTCAACAAGAGGGACTCACATTTTTACAAGTTGATACGCACATTGATCTTGTCGAGTTTTACATCTCCAATACAGAAATCCGACGGGCTTCAAAACAACTCATTTTACTGGATGGTCAGGAGTTGTCTGAAGTACAACGGGTTCGTTTGCTTGGGGTTCACGCTCGATTGGCACAGGCGGAGGGCGCGCATCAAAAGGCGGCGGCATTGTTTGTAGAAGCCCGTACGGTTGCAGGGAATGTATACAAATGGGGATTGGCAACGGACCTTGGATTGTTGGCGGCAGAAGCGATGTTGGACGCTGGAGCGATGAAAGAGGGTACCGAGATGATCAAGATCCTTCAGCGTGAATGTGAATCTCATGACAGGATTGATCCTTGGACCATTCTCAGTCAACGGATCAATCGTGATGGGAGCAAAATTGAACCGAACAGCGGAAATCCCGACTCCAATTCTTGACTCTGTCTCTGCAGTGCTTAAAACTCACCATCCTGTCCTCTTTTGGTTGGGGTAACCTATACAATTGCGTACCAATCAGTTAGACTGCACGCACTATTTTGAATCTGCCACCACACCATATTAGGAGTTATTGTGAGTACAGAAGTTTTTGTCGCCAGAGAGAGCGACTTCAATGTCTTAAAAGATGCATGGAGCCAAGCCAATGAAGGAAACGCACAAACGATTTTGTTGACAGCACCCTATGGGGGAGGTAAACGAGCTCTGGTTGCCAAGTTGGCTCGACTTGCCAGAAGTCAAGATGAAGATGCATTGGTTTTTCGCCCGGCCTTCAGTGAAGAAGAGGATGGTCAAAATACCCTTGTCAAACTGTATGCAGGGATGTTGTCGTTTCTCCATGGGAATCCTTCTCTTCGAGGAAAGGTCGAACTGGCGTTGAATTCAAGAAAGCCATCGCAAAGTCAGCGTGTTCAAAACTGGATAGGCTCCTTCTTAGACGGCATGAAAAAAGGATCCCCAAAGACGGGTGAGACACAGTTTCAGCTTCACATTCCCTCAGACAATCCTTTATTGGGCTTTGTTGAGTTGGTTCATTTGATTGCTGAGGCATATCCTGTTGTTCTTGAGATTCAGAATGTACATCACACACACTCTGTTGCAATCGCTTCCACCATCAAAGCGTTAATTCATCGCTCTGCTAAGTCAGAGAATACAAAATTACTCACGATTCTGTCCAGCGTATCATTAGAAGACAGTTCTGGTTGGGTATCTCAACCACTGCAAGATGTATTCAAAGAAGAAGCCGGTAACTATGAGACACTAAATCTGGAGCCCTGGACAACCGTTGAGGCCGAACAATACTTGGCTTCCAAGGAATACACATATGGTTTGGATGAAGAGTTGATCAAAATGACAGATGGTCGTCCGGGTTTCTTGGCAGAACTTGCGGATCTGATCGCTGAAGATGAAGACCTTCGTTCAAAAATGGGCGGGGAGTTGACCGATCTCTTTAATCTGTCTCCGGATGAGGATGAACTAGACTCTGAGTCTGAATCAGAATCGGATGAAAAGGCTCGTAAGAAGGCGACCGCCGAAGATGCTGAAAAAGTCGCTTTCATTTCAGCATTGCTTGGAATGAGCTTTCCTTCGGGCATCGTAGCCGACATGCTCAACTTAGATCGTTCTTCTGTCGATGACATTTATGATGCGACCGAAGATGCGTACAAAGAAGTTCAGTTTTCGAAGCCTCTGAACACTTGGATTTACCAGTTTAAGCACGCCATGATTCGAGAATCTGTCCTTGCGAAGCATCAGTCTGAAGAAGACAATCGAATCGCTGGAAATACAGG
>CAJWHX010000348.1 GCA_913040875.1 uncultured Pseudomonadota bacterium
CAATGTGTGGTGTCTTGGTGTTCGGCCGACTTCTTCTAGATCGTTGTGCTTGCCACTGACTCGAAGTACTCTTTGAGTGGTCGTGGCTCTCGAATAACTTCGTTTATCTTGTCCTGTGAATACATCTTTGAACGGTACCATTCCTGCATTGACAAAAAACAACGTTGGATCATTCTCTGGAACCAAGGAGGCAGAAGGGAGTTGTGTATGACCTTTACTGACAAAGTATTCTGAAAAGATTTGGCGGATGTCTGCGGATTTCATAGTGTCACTCGCTGTTGAATAAGGAGGGTCGATAATGATAGAATCGTCTATGCTCAATTTAGTCGTTGTGAACAATTCCAGATGCTCGAAGTCTCATGGTTGCAGGATAGTTCGCGAATCGAATAGCCTCATCCAGTTGGACTTGGCGCATTTTGATCCATTCTGCCAGTTGTAAATCGGCACTAATTGAACCCAGCCCCCCATTTCCACGCTGTACAGAGTCTTCGATTTTATCAAAGTTGCCCGCCTCAACTAGAGAGGCAATGCTTTCGTTACAGTTGGTGATCGAGATGAGAGGGCGGAGTCTTTGCTGCACAGTTTGGACCAGATTGATATTGACTAGACTGCATATCTGTTCACTCATCAAAGATTGCACGTTGATAGGGCGATATGTATTCATAAGCATCGTACAATGTCGTAATGCGTCGTTGGTGTTTCTTGCATCGACGATGGCTATGACAAGATGATGTATAGAGTTACGCAGCGCTGAAAATACAGAAGCCTCGTCTGTAATTTCGACAATCTGTATGTCTGGTTGATCGTTGCTCCATAAAACATTTTGTGTTGTGGGAAGATCGATGAGACTTTGTACGCAACGGTTCTGTAATGTACTAAGCCAGTGGAGCAGTAATGTTGTCTTACCTGAATTTTTGGTACCACTCAGAATCACCAATCCCTTTTCAAAATCCATGACGGTTGAGATTTCACCAGGATATTGAAGGCTTGTGAGTGTCAGATCTGTTGGTAGGCAGCGAATGTGCGTCGCCGATCTTCGTTCGAATCCGGTTGGGAGGCCTTCAAACGGAACCGGAGTATGGGGCGTAGACTGAAGTTTACCCAAGACTCTAAACCAAATACGGTTGTCAATATTGAGGATGTCTGTTGCGCGTTGTTGCTGTGCAGCTTGTAAGATGGCGTGCATTGAGGCTCCACGAGTTACGTAGTGCAAATATATTCCAACTAGCTAGAAAAATCCAGTCCCATACTCGGGTCTGTACATCCTAAAAAATAACAGGGCGCAGTTCCGAAGAACCACGCCCTTTAATAGGGAACTGGTCAGCTGTTATTCTTCGCCAGTGTCAGTAGACTTTTCACCGAAACCAAAGTGTGCACGCAAGTCTTGGAGCAGCTTATTGTACATATCCGGATTGTCTTCTAAGTATTGTTTGGCATTGTCGCGTCCTTGAGCGATGCGTTGTTCGCCTACAGAGTACCAAGATCCTGAGCGAGATACGAAGCCAGCATCCAAACCTAAGTCGATGAGTTCACCACTCTGAGAAACTCCTTTTCCATACATGATATCAAACTCAACTTGCTTGAAAGGAGGAGCCAGTTTGTTCTTGACCACTTTGATACGAGTGCTGTTACCGATAACATCAGTACCCTTCTTAATCGACCCAGTACGACGGATGTCCAAGCGAATAGAAGAGTAGAACTTGAGTGCATTACCACCAGTTGTAGTTTCGGGAGAACCGAACATGACACCAATTTTCATACGAAGCTGATTGATGAAGATGACAGTGGTATCAGATTTGTTGATGGCTGAGGTGATTTTACGCATTGCCTTACTCATCAAACGAGCCTGTGCACCAGGTTGCAAGTCACCCATATCTCCATCTAATTCTTGACGGGGTACCAGAGCTGCAACAGAGTCAATGACGATCATATCAATCGCACCTGATCGAACCAACGTGTCAGTAATCTCTAGAGCTTGTTCACCAGAGTCTGGTTGAGAGATGAGTAACTCGTCGACTTTTACACCAAGTGCACGAGCATATATTGTATCAAGTGCGTGTTCAGCATCGATGAAGGCTGCAACACCACCAGCTTTTTGACATTCAGCAATAGCGTGAAGAGTCATTGTAGTTTTACCGGAAGATTCAGGACCGTAAATCTCAACCACGCGGCCACGAGGAAATCCACCAATTCCCAAGGCACGATCCAAGGTTAAAGAACCGGTTGGAATTACTGGGATTGCTTGGATGGCATCTTCGTTCATGCGAAGGATAGAGCCTTTACCGAACTGACGTTCGATGGCAGCGATGGCGGTGTCGATAGCTTTTGCGCGGGATTTAGGGTCTACAGAGGCGACCGTTTTCTTTGTCGGTTTTGACATGGTTGGAATACTCCAGAAAGTTGTGAAAGTTGTTTATGGTTTGTTGTTCAATGGGAACACTCTCAGTGTAATACAAAACTACAGTACATACAAACTTTAAACGGACAGTTTTTGGTCATTATGGTAAATAGCCTCAACTATTTTTTTGTTTCATACCCTGTGATGGTCAAAAAATAGCGAAAAAATGGGCTGAGATGAAAAATATCGCCCCAACCCAAAAGTTTGTTCAGATGATGATCTGTTTAGTGTAGCTGTTCAAGGAGCTTTTTGTGCAAACCTCCAAAACCACCATTGGACAACACAGCAACCATATCTTCCTGTTGTGTGTTGGCAGAGATATTGATTGCAAGTGCGGTGGCAGATTCAACCGTACTCCAGTCGGTTTGTCCATCGGGGGCTTCTCCCCAACAGAATGCTTCTTTACCTCGAGATCGTAAGTCTGAAACGAGTTGATGCACATCCAATCGTTCTTCCTTTGGGATTCCAGATTGATTGAATGCTGGGGCAATCACAACGATATCGGCATGGTCAAAAGATTCAGCGAACTGTTGCTGGAATGTATTGCGTCTAGATGTGGCTGAACGTGGTTCAAATATGGCCCATAATCTTCGATCGCCAAATCGCATTTTTAATCCTTCCAACGTTAGATTGATGGCGGTTGGATGATGCGCAAAGTCATCGATTACCGTAACTGAATTCGGAGACCCAAGTACTTGCTGACGTCGTTTGATCCCTTGGAAACTGAGGAAGCCACGTTGCAGGTATTCAACAGGGATACCATAGAAATGCATCACTGCGACCAGTGCGACCTGATTGTAGAGATTGTGCTCTCCAACCATGATCGATTCAAAGGTGCCAATTACTTTACCCTTGTGTAAAACAGAGAAGGTCATGCTACCGCGATCGGTATGGAGCTCTTCAATACGACCATCCCATTCTTGATCTTTGCCGTATCTTCGAACTTCACAGGCAGGGTCGATCACACATTCCAGTACACTATCATGATCTCCACGAACGACTAGACATCCATCAGAGGGCATTTTGGCGACCAACTTTTTGAATGCTTCTTGGCAATGTTCTAAGTCTCTATATATATCAGCGTGATCGAACTCTACGCTTGTAATAATGGCGGCATGTGGACGATAGTGCACAAACTTTGGGCTTTGTCGATCAAAGAAGGATGTGTTGTATTCATCTCCTTCAATGATGAAAAATCCTTTTGAGTCTCCGTCTGTTTTGGCTGCACGAGCAGTGGTATCGAAGTTGAGTGCAGCACCTCCTATTAAAAATCCGGGTGAGACACCCGCTGACTCCAGAAGCCATGCACCAATAGATGTGGTACTTGTTTTTCCGTGTGTACCTGCAACTGCAATAATTTGATGACCTTCGCGACACTTGCCACTATTATCCGCTTGACTACCATCTACTATCCTTGTTATAACAGCACCGTTATTTAGTAACGCGTCACGAGCAGCTAATTCTAAACCAATACTACCCGCTTGAAAGGAAAAATCATATTCAAATCCAGGTGGAAAATCCTTATCAATACCTTGAAAAACTACCACTAATCTATTTGGTGTAGATAAAGAAAAATTTTTTTTATACTTAATAAATTTATCATCTAGAATTTTTTTTATTCCTTCAAGCATTCCTTTTCTCAAATTTATTTGAAGAGAAACAGGAATTTCCTCACTAAATAGTTCTAAAAAAAACTCTGACATATAAATTTAAT
>CAJWHX010000349.1 GCA_913040875.1 uncultured Pseudomonadota bacterium
ACAACAGTCGGACCAGAAGTAAAGAACGTTGCGATCCAAGAGTCTTGATCCATCAACTCCGTCTCGCACTCCATGTAAGAACTATACATCTCAGGTATTTCCAAAACACCATTAACAACCGCATACTCACCAGCATGGGTATTACATCCTGCGCTGAAACTCATCTCGCACGGTTCTTTCGTAAAGCCAATGGATAAAACATCATCGACAGGCTCAAAACCTTCAGCGCTTTGAAATACCAAATCCAAATCTTCAAACGTACAACCATCCACCGATACCGATGCCGTATCCTCTGGAGAATACGTGTCGTCAGATTTATCACCGCAGGCAAGTAAAAGGGAAACTACACTCAATACAATCATGATACACTCCAGTTCAATATAAGCAACGAAATACCTTACACTATTTGTTCCCTGTTCAAACTGACTAAACGTATCTCTTTACTTGTTTGGATTGTTGTGGGGGTTCCACAGTTCTTTTGGGTTTCCGGCGACATTCTTGGGGACCAATATTTTGGCCCCACTCTGTGCCTTCTCGTACAGTTCTTGTGATGACGAGACTTCATTGAGACGTAAAGTTTCTTTCACTACGTGCATCCCGCCAGCCGCCAAGTTGTGGGCATCAAAATTATTGAATGGACCGTCGTAGTCTATATATACCGCGTCAGGGTTATCATCCTTGTTGTCTTCAGATAGACCTAGTTTCCCGCCTCCTGGCATTGGCTTGTGAGACAATGGATCATCATCGTCAGTCCACACCAAATACCTTGGACCCTCTGGCAAATCTGCTACTGCATTCCCATGCATTTCTACGAATAGATGTTTTTTCAACAACGCGTCAACCTCTTCAGTGACCTTACTTCGACCACCGCGTCGCTTTGACGGCTGAAGTTCTCCCATACGTATGGCTATCTCTTGTCGTCTAAATTTAGATATGGCTTGGGTACCCGCAATCGTGGAGTCGGAATACAGAATTGCATGAATGTCTTCAGGGGTCTCTTGCTGAAAATTGGCGCTGAGAAGCTTCGTTAACTCATCGATGAGAGGACTACTCTTTATGCCCATTCGAGTCGTTAAAGCTACTACATAGTCGATCTGATCTGCATACGGAAGATCAGCCTGTAAATGGGTTCCGTTGTGCATGTGCACCATCGATTCCTCAAGTACATCTGCATACACTTGAGTTCGACGAGCGGCTTCAGCTTCTGGGGTATTGAGACCCGGCACGAAAAGACGCATCCCACTCTCTGGATTGTTCTCACCACTCTTTGGATGAAAGGCATGTTGCATCACCTCGGAACTCAACGTCGACCCATTCTCCTGCTGTTGCTGTAGAATGCTATCAATGGAGGTTCCTTTTGACCGATCGGAAGGACTGCTCAAAGTACCCTCACGATTAATGTCTGAACCATTCAATTCACGCATCCAAGAGGCTATTGCTGAATTCCCCCACATGGTTTGTAAAGAGTGTTGAACACCTTCTATCAAATTTGGATCCTTTGATGAATCGGGTGTCTTCTCTCTAGCAATCTCTTTACTGGACCCTTGCAAAACATACCTCCGAAGATGTACAATAGCAGATCTATTCGTGTTCTCGTGAAACAATGTGGATACAAATCGAAGCGACAATGATCTTCAACTGTGTCTATCGTAGATTAATGATGAAATATCATCTTTCACCCAATCCTTAGCCCAGTTCTAGGGATGATGGTACAGCAACTCAATCTACATTCATCTAGGCTCACCAATCCAAATCGATAAACCAACCCGAAAAGAACAGTAGGTACGACGACAACCACATACAGAGCATGCTCGCAGCAAACCCCCAGTGGATGGCATTTTGGTACCCCACTTCGCTTACGGCAAAGTTGTATACCGCCAATGGGACGAACAACAGCAATGATCCGATGAGTACATACTTGGCACTCTCGGATAGCTTGGATCCTACACGCTCTATCAGAGTCGGAGTTTCATCGGGTGGCGGTATCAGTTTTAAATTCACGATTTCTCCTGATTGATATCTTCTTCATTGACGCTGCGACTGACTTCTGTACATATCTTCCGAACCCCTACTCGATTGATTTGCTATAAATTAGTATACAATTATGATTCTCGGTACTTCTACTAAACGATCTGCACTCTGCCGTTATATGCGAACAATATACATCTGAAATATGTTGCCCCACACAACGCATGTATAGTTCATACACCACAAAACTTATTCGATAAATCCGATTTCTCTATGGCTTTGATTTTACATTGTGGTACAAATAGATATGAATACAGTTCTGCCAAGATTTCATCTGTTTGAATGGGAAGACCAGACTTTTTTTCCAGTTGAGATCCGAAACGCCTTAACCCAATATCTGTACATGGTTTGGACCGTTGGACGATTTTACCGTTCAACGTTGCCTGTTTTGAACCCCCTTATTCAACAAACAGACAAGACACACATCTACGATCTCTGTTCAGGTGGTGGTGGTGCTTGGTCACACATTTGGAAAGAGTTGTCCCAAACAGTTCCCGACCTTTCTATTACACTGACCGACTACTATCCAAATCTTCCGGCATTCGAGTCTTTACAGACCCAAACGAATGGCGCGATCGCATTCGAAAGACATGCTGTAGATGCACGCTCAGCCAATATTCCATCCAATTCCATCGTCACAATGCTTCTTGCCTTTCATCATTTTGCTCCAGAGGATGCTCAAAAGATTCTACACAATGCCATTCGGCAAGATGCTCCCATCGTCATCTTTGAAATCCAACAGCGGTCGATATTTGATGTCCTATTGATGCTGGTTCATTTCCCCATTTGTTGGTTGATCACTCCATTCATGAAACCCTCTCTCACGCAGTTGGTCTTTACGTACCTAGTTCCAATCATTCCCTTCTGTATCGTTTGGGATGGGATGGTTTCTGTCCTTAGAACCTATACAGATCGTGAACTCGATCATTTTGTCGACAATACTTCACAACATTACACTTGGGAAACAGGAAGTGTACACCATCCGCTGCACAACATCACCTACTGCGTCGGCATGCCAGCATACAATAAGTCATGACTAGAGTCTTCCCTGATACCAATACATGACCAATGCAGCAACTTCACGAAAAGCACCTTTGATTCGCACTGCAAGTATCGGTACTCTACCGACTCCATCAACAGTATCAAAATAGCGACCAAAAACCTTCTCCGAGCGAAGGATGTGATAAGAATCAGATACAACTAGAACTGACTCTCCTGCCGGTATTGCTTCCTTCGCAAATTCAGCATTTTCTTCTGTTGAAGTGGATTGCTTCTCAAGTACAAACACATTTGGATCCATTTCCAATTCAGACACAGCATAGTCCATCGCTGCAACTGACTCTGCAGGAGCATGTTCGCCAACACCACCTGTCAACACAATTCGGTCTGCATATCCTTTATTGTACAATTCCACTGCTTTACGGGTTCGTGCTTGCAAAGCTAAGGATGGTGTCCCATCGGATCTGACTTTGCACCCAAGTACAATAATGGCATCATAATGTGCTTGACTTGGTCTTCGCTGACCGTAGAAATCGAGTCCAACAGCCAAAGCACATACTGTACCCATTCCCATTATCATCCATTGAAATATTCGTTTCATCACTTATCTCCCAATCATTCTTTAACCAAGTGTTGCTAAGAATTGTGACTCATAGAGATTAACGATTTCGGACAATTTATTGTTGCAATCCGTTATAAAAATAGAATGATTGCGCTAGAAACATCAAACTTTATCATCCACTCCATCGATGGATACATCGAAACACTTTATCTAGTGGTCTACCCGACAAAGATACTTCTTCTAGATGGTGGCTGTCGATGTGATGCAGGCGTCGTAGTAGAATACCTACACAACCTTGGCCGCTCTATTACAGACCTAAAGTTGATTGTCATCACCCATCATCATCCTGATCATTCTGGTGCTGCTCCAGTACTCCAACGACAATACGACATCCCCATAGCCGCTTTGCCGATCCTCAATAACTGGTATGCTGGACTGAATGGTTGGCTCACTCAAAAAACAGATATCTTCCTCACATATTATGTGGCTCGAAAAAAGAAAAAGCGTTTCAAACACCT
>CAJWHX010000350.1 GCA_913040875.1 uncultured Pseudomonadota bacterium
GTGATCCCAAAGATCAGGAAAAAGAGTTCCCAACTCTACCTGACATCGTGGTACCAGAACCTGCACCTGAATCCCCTTCAACAATCGATGACATTGTCAAACACTTCACCATATCACTCGTGGGTGAAGTTAGAGGTGAATTAGAGCCTTGTGGTTGCCCGACATTGCCATACGGTGGATTTCCGAGGCGTACAAAAGCCTTGGAAGAGATCCGAAGCAATCACTCCACTGTTTTTCACTTGGATGCTGGGGAAACGTTGCTCAAAGGGTTCTTCAGCAACAAAGACACCACTGCTGGAGATCGTGCACTCTTAATAGGCGAACTCTCTAAGGACGTTGGAGTCGATGTGTGGACTGTCGGACCATCGGATTTAATGGCCGTCGGCATGAACACCCTACAAACGATGGATGGGCCTTCTAGAATCTCTGCAACATGGAGAGATCCCGATGGGGCGTTGTATTTCAAACCGTACACAGTGCTGGAAAAGGACGGTGTTCGTTTGGCGATCATTGGATTGTCTACTGCTCCAACCGACCCAAGGTTTCAGTTTGTACAAACTACACCCGCAAAAGAAGCCATCACCGAAACCTTACCGAAGATCCCAAACAATGTCGATCTAATCATAGCTTTGGGCTCAATGGATGATGAAGAGGTGGATGGCATGCAACAGGTCTTCCCTGAAGTTCAGCTGTTCCTTACCACCGAAGGAGCTTCCTTTGAAGAACCCAAGCATACACCAGAGAGCACACAAATCATAGAAGCACCAAAACAAGGTCGATTTATTCACAACATCCATATCCGACACACAACACCATCGGGTCAGCTCGACAATCGACTTCCAGAGGCCGATTGGCGCACTTGGTTCATGATTCAAAAGGATCCAGCCCACCCTGTGCAGCAAAAAATGCGCCAGCTTGGATCCAAACGAAATTTATACTATACAGAACTCGTTCCATTATCCGCGACGTATGATGACCAGACCAATGCAAACACAAAAATCGAACGGTTTGCGACAAAAACCATCCAACAATCTCAACTCATCGCAGACAAACCAACTACAAATTCCGAACCTGGCTTTGCAGCCTCTGGAAGATGTGCTCAATGCCACACCGCCGAAATGGCAAAATGGAGTTTTAGCAAACACGCTCGTGCCTGGGAGAGTTTACTCACCCATTCTGTTGAAGGCAGTACGGAGAACCCAGACTGTATTTCCTGTCACACGACGGGTTTTGGACAAATCGGTGGATTTGGGGAACCCACTCCATCCAACATCCGGAAGTTTAAAGCCGTTCAGTGCGAAGCCTGTCATGGACCCCTAAACGGGCACCCAAACGATAAGTCTGTTCAACCAACCCCCATCACTGTGCAAACGTGCATCGGGTGTCATGATGAAGCCAATAGCCCAGATTTTGACTTCAAATCGTATATGCAACAGGCTACCTGCCAAAGTAAATAGATTTATTGTGGAAAAATTGCTCTATTGCGTTTCGCTCTACAAGCTGTTGAGACTGGTTTTGACAGGTTGAACAGATATCGAATCCTTTGTAATGAACGATGCGTTTACTCAAGAAAAAGTTGCTGTTGCAAAACACGCAGATTGCATCATTGTCCGCCATTGGCGCGTCGATACTTTCGCTGATACAATAATCACTGATAGCACCCGTACTGGTTCGAATAAAGTGGTGGATATCTTTACCAGATTTTCCGCTCACCTGGCAGGTCTCTGTCTCTGAAAAGAGAAACTCGGCGTCGGTTCGTTGAGGCTCTGCTTGAAAAACACCCGCACGAATGTTGCGAAGCAATCTCTTTCGATTGGTGGTTTGAGTCAGTTGTTGAAGCTCTTCAAAGGCACTCATCTCACCATTCAAAGCAAGACCAATCTTCGCCGCAACAGACATATCAACATCCATTCCGGTGGCCCAATCTCTCAGTAAGGCACGTGTTTTATCGGACCCCTTCTTGGCGATGGACAATAGAACCAACGCTTGATATCCACGAGAAACCTGACGCTCTTTGTCTTCATTCTTCCGATGCTTTTGAACATCGTATGCCGGATCGTTGTTTTGCAAAGCCGCCGTTCGAATGTCATCTTCCGTAATGTTTAAGCCCTGCATAAGGACTTCTTCAGATAAAAAGTCGGAGGCACTTAACGCGGCCGTTCCCAGTTCTAAACCAAACGTGGTCTTCGCTTGTTGAAGCTGTATCGAGGTTTCAACAGATTTTGACTGCTGAGCCATATACACCGCAACTTCCCACAACGCAAAGCGTAAATGTTCATCTTGAGAACAGTGGATGGCATCGAGAACGGTAGGAATCATATCCGCCCCGACCTCTATCAGCGCTGAAGCTGCAACCCCAATTCGTTGACGAGCCACCTCTGCAATATGGATATCTGCATTGCTGGGAATAGATGCGTAATTTTCAACCTCTCCCAGTAGAACGCGCTGCAACCATTGAATATCCCCTTCACGATACCGTAGAAACACCAGTTCTTGAAACGATTCGATGTGGTCTCCACATTCGTTCAATGTTTCATGAAAGATTCGGGTAGCTTCCTTGGAGTCTCCGAGCTGTAAAAGAGCGCGGCCCAAGGTCAACCGAGCATCTAAATGGAAGGGTTCATACACCAAACACTGCTGTGCTGTGGTTCGTGCACGATCAAATTCACCCAAATTAAACCACGCCTTTGCCTTCTTTGCAATGATATCCACATGATCTGGATTCTTAGACAAAAAGTTCCTAAAGTGCTGAACAGCATTGTTGTACTTACCAAGTTCAAAGGCTACCAATCCCAAATAATAGCTACTCTCATCAGTGTTGATCAAAGTTTGACGCAATCGATTGAAGTATCGCTCCGCTTCTCGATTCTTACCATTGATCAAACACGAATACCCCAACTCTTTCAAGAAGTGAGAATCGACTTCCAACTCGCTACGCGATTGCATTGCCTGTATCAGATGATAAAGACTCCGCTGACCAAGACGAGTTTGATGAGCCTTCTCTAAGGCATCATCATGATATTGCAGCAACAACACTTTTCCTAGCAATCTGTGCAGTTCCCAAGCTTTGGGTGCAATCTCCAAGGCTTTCAACCAGTGAACCGTTGTATTTGTCAGTTGATTGTGGGCCTTGAAATAGACACCCAGTGCCAAATTGAGCATGACCGTCTTTTCAGAGCAGGACTCGGTTCTGGAAAGATATTTTGAGGCTTCCTCATCTCTGCCCAGATACACATTCGCGAGTGCCATCATCGATAGAGAGTCTACATGAAGTTGATCCTCTTGTAAAATGCGCTTTCCATGACGGATGACCTGTGTACAGTCTGACTCATTTCCATCGTGAAACATCGCTTTCGAAAGATGCAACTTCATCAACTGAGTGAGCATAACAATGTTTCCACCGGCACGAGTCGCCTTTTGTGTTAAATCGGCAATCTTCCAATCTATCTTCGTATGGGGAAATAAGGAACGTTCGTGATTCATATCGTCTACCGCAATCTTGTACTTCGTGTCTGACTGTATAACAGTCTTTGATCAAAATATCATCTTCTAGTCTGTATCGACACCGTAGAGTTTCAGGATCAAATACAGGCAATAGTTCTACATCCCATATGATTTCTAGAATACAGACGATTCTATCTGGATTGACACTATTTGATTTCGGTATTCGATACCGTGATTGGAACCCGCCGACCATCTTGGCTTTCTGCCGTAACCAAAATATTGCGGTACCGATAGCGCTTTTCATTTCTTGGCGAACGAAATTGACCCACACGCAGCGATAGAGGTTGAGAGGAATCCGGCACCACGTCTCTCCAAACCCAACGCTCATTTCTCCAATCTACAATCTCAACGGTCATGTACAATGGAAACTCCTGACTATCGACTTCCATTGTCAGTTCAGACATTTGCGCAGCCGTGTTGTCTAAAGCACACACCCACAGTAATGATGATTGCGAACTGGACCTACCATCCAAATTGACCCATGGATTGCCATTATACGGCAAGGTTTCTACCCGCTTTGCCCACGCCGCAGAATGTTCAAGAAAATACAGTGATGA
>CAJWHX010000351.1 GCA_913040875.1 uncultured Pseudomonadota bacterium
ATGTTTTCAGCACTGATCCATTCTTCAAGCATGCGTTGATGCTCTGGTGTTTTGTCGATCTGCTGCCAATGCATAGCCAGCTGTAGCAATTCTCTTTGATTCATCGAGTTACCCGTTTTCTTTACAGATTTCAATACCGTGACGCAGTCGTTCAATCGATGTGGTCTTGCCCAATATTTCCATCACTTCAAACAATCCGGGTCCGCCACCAACACCGCATAATGCAATTCTCATGGGGAAGAATATTTGGTTGATCTTGAACTTCTTACCGGTGGCCTCTTTAAAAATTGGTCGATATTCGACTCCCCATGCTTTACTCATAGGCTCTAGAGATTCTGCGTTGAAGTCAGCGTCATCAAGAGCATCAAGAAAATCTACATACGCACTCAATGGTGCGACGTGACGAGATTGAAGGGCCTTAGCCGACGCTTCTGCATCCAACACAAAATTTTCAGGTGATACAAAGTAGAAGGCGATCTTTTCGGCCAATTCAATTAAGGTTTGGGCTCTTTCTTGCATTGTGGTCACAGCGGCTGGAAGTTTTTCCTCCGGTATGGAGTATCCATGCTTGTCGCTGTGAGCATTGATGAATGGGCGTGCTCGATTGACCAGATCATCGAGGCTGAGGCGCATCATCCATTGCTGATTGCACCAAAGAAGTTTTTGCATGTCCCATTTGGCACCGGCTTTGTTGATTTGAGAGAGTTCAAAGACTTCAATTACCTCTGCTGGGGTGAAGATTTCCATGTCGCCACAGGCCCATCCCAAACGCGTCAGGTAATTGAACAAAGCCTCTTTTAAGATTCCCATTTCTTGATAGAGTCCAACTGCAGTTGCACCATGACGTTTGGACAATCGCTTCCCATCATCTCCTAGGATCATTGGGACGTGCGCAAAACCTGGAGCATCTTGTCCCAGTGCTTGGTAGAGTAAGACTTGCTTGGGTGTATTGTTGAGGTGATCGTCCCCGCGCAATACCAGCGAGATATCCATTCCCAAATCGTCTACCACACACACGAAGTTGTACGTCGGGGTTCCGTCAGAGCGTCGAAGGATGAAATCATCGAGTTCCTGGTTTTGGAACACGGTGCGTCCTTTGATCTTATCATCGACCACAGTTTCACCTTCGAGGGGGGTTTTGAGTCTGATGACGTGTACACCACAGTCGGCACCCAAATTGGCATCCCGATATCGATTGTCGTACATCATCTTTTCGCCACGTTGCTTTTGTCCGGCTCTAAGTGCATCCAATTCTTCAGATGTCGCAGTGCAACGATAGGCTTTACCAGCTTGGAGCAATCGATCTATGACGATATCGTATCGGTCGAAGCGTTCACTTTGACGATAAGGGCCATGATCACCACCAACGGAAGGACCCTCTTGCCAATCTAGGTTCAGCCAGCCCATATCTCTTTCAATTTGAACTTCGTGCTCTCGTTTGCTTCGTGAAGGATCTGTATCTTCAATACGAAGGACAAACGTTCCTTGATGTTTCTGTGCATAAATCCAGTTGAACAATGCCGTTCGAGCACCACCAATATGAAGATAGCCAGTTGGTGAGGGGGCGAAGCGTACACGGGTTGCTTTGGTCATGATGTCTCCAAATCAAAAGGTTCGATATCCGCGGTACAGTTATCCCGTTTCGATGGAATTGTCATCTCGATAATCAAGGCATTTACACAGTGAGAGCATGATTTTATTGGCAGTGCGTTATATAAGATAAGGACATTCATGTACAAACCAGATTAGAGTTCACTCATGTCTTTTCGAATCTCTTTACGTTCAGCCTTTCGAACGTTGCGCCATCGGTCCCCGTTTACTCCAAAGGGACCACGTCAATTGACGCTTCGATTTGGAAAGAGAGACAATCCTATGGCATTGGGTATTGGAAAAAAACGAACTCTAAAGGAACTTCAGTCCTTGATTGCCGATTGTGTACAGGCTGGAACGCGAGCGGTTCACTTTATTGTGGATGATGAAGTTGAAGATGTCGATGTTCCTAAATTGGTCAGATTTGCCCATCGATTGGATTGCTCTACCGAAGTCATTCTGAGTGGTAAGGGAGTGACAAATGATATTGCTGAGCGTTTACTCTTGTCAGGCGTAGATTGGATTTGGATGCTGTTTGGTGGGGTATCTGCGGTCGTTCATGTTGAGACAGTTGGGATTTCAATTGAGGAGAGCACCCAGAGTTTACAGAATATTTTGCATCAGCGTGCGGAACTGAATCTACAAAATGTACGAGTCGGTTTATTGCTTCCATGGAGGAAAGAAACTCCTGCCCAAAGTACGGCAATCAAGAATTGGTCTGTTGAATTGGGTGTGGATTCCGTACAGCCACACTTTCCATATTTTGGAAGAGACATGTCGAGCGAGCCCTTGCCACAGCATCAGCATCTCAGTAGATTGCTCCAGTTTGTGTGGCAAGATGACAGTGATGAACCTGGATGGAAACGTCGTTACCCATGGGCTTGTCCGGTTGGTACAAATCGATTGGAAGTGTCAAAATATGGTAGAGCCTGTTCGTGTCCTCACAAAAGTCCGATCATTTGGAATAAAGAATCCTTGACAGAGTTGTGGTCAAGGCTGTTGACTCATCGACAGGAAATTCAGAACTGTGAACGCGTTTGCCTGCACAGGGACTTGCGATTTCTATAGGGATGAATAAATAAGGGTTTCCAGTGAGAGCCTTGGAGGATGCATGTCGACAAATCAATCTGTTTCTAAATTACCCACCCCGAGTAATTCAAAAATTGGGGCGATGCGAATACCGACGCGTTCGATGACGATAAACTTGAATATTGATGTGGGATGGGTCCATCAAGCGTTGCTAGAGGCCATTTCTGGTGATTGGGTGTCTTTTCATGGCGAAGTGACTCTACAGCGTATGGACGAGCGTTTAGATGCACGCGTGCAAGTGACTTATGGAGTGGAGTGTACATGTGAAGTATGTGGCGCTTTGTTGCGGTATGGTCATCGCGTGGATGTTGAATTAATGTACCAACCGTTCACTCTGGATCCTCGTAAATCTAGACACATCAAAGCCCCTCAAACTGTTAAGGAACTGGATAGGATTTCTCACCAAGTGACTTTGCAAGAAGACCAACTGGACATGGGGTGGTACGACAACGGAGAATTGGATCTGGCTACGGTGTTGACGGAGGTACTGGTTCTAGAACATCCGTCACTTCTTGCCTGTGATCTGCCAGAGACTGAGCGCTTAGAAGATGGTGAATGTGTGACCTTTCCAACGGAGGGGCAGAAAAACACCCACAAACCATTTGCGAATTTGCCCGATTTAGGATAAGAGGTTTATCGTTGCTAAAGGAAGGCTCTACTTTGTATTGAGTCATCCACAAAAAACATATTGATTTTGAATAATGGGGTGAACCATGGCCGTACCAAAGAAAAGAACCAGTCATCGTCGTAAAGGAATGCGTCGTTCACATGATGCGATTAAGTTTAATGCTAGCGTAGACTATTGTGAAACCTGTGGAGAGCTGAAATTGCGTCACCACGTTTGTTCAGGTTGCGGGATGTACCGTGGTATCCAAGTTTTTGAACCAAAGGACAAAGATTTGGCTGGAGAAGGTGAAGGTACTGCTGAATAAAGAGTATCCTCTACATATTTACAGAAACCCTTCAGTAGAGGGGTTTTCTACTTTTTTTACCCCGATCGATATAAAGCATTGTGTATTGGAATCAGTCCCGATGCATTTTGTGTGTAGCCTCCGTTGCGTTCTGATATTGTAGAAGTGCAAAAATGACAATCTATGACTTTATCAATAAAAAAATACGCCGATGTATAATTTTCATTGTATTAGACTAGCATTGATGGCATATACCCATTATGGACTGACACACATAAAGAACTAGACCACAGAGGACGCGCAGCTATGGAACGCACCCAAATTTTTTCCATTCTTAAGGAGCTCATCGCCGATTTACTCAATGTCTCCGTTGCAGAGATCTCTGAGAGATCCTATTTAAGCGACTTGGGTGCAGAGTCGATCGATATTGTG
>CAJWHX010000352.1 GCA_913040875.1 uncultured Pseudomonadota bacterium
AAGGAACCATACACTCAACAATCAAACACCTACATCAACTCAACAACCAAGCCACCAAACAAACCCATCCCCAGCACCAAACCAACTTTCAAACAGCTGTCCAACACCCACGTCACCAAAAACAGCCACAAACCAACGGCTAAATCACACAATCCTCAAACCACAAACCAACAACGAAGTCATCCATCAGTCTCCAACCACTTCCCATTTTCAAAGTTGAGAGTGGATGATGGATTCACAGGATGACACAGGAACTGAGAGCGAGGTATACTTTTGTATCCGTTCATTTCTAGACCTGAATACTCAAAGAATGCAGCACCGCACATCAACTTTTAGTCCTTTTAGAAAGAGTCCCCGACATGCTCCTCTATCAACTTCTCCTGCATATAGGCATTGAGTCCATCCACCAACTCGGTCACATCACCCTCGAGGATTCGATCGAGCTTGTAGAGCGTGAGGTTGATGCGGTGATCGGTGATGCGGTTTTGCGGGAAGTTGTAGGTGCGGATGCGCTCTGAACGGTCTCCAGAACCCACCTGCTGACGGCGTTGTTCCGCCAACCCTTCATGAGCGGCTGCTTGCTGGGCTTCGAGCAGACGAGCAGAGAGTACCTTCATCGCTTTGGCTTTGTTTTTGTGCTGGGACTTTTCATCCTGACACTGAACGACCACACCCGTTGGGAGGTGGGTAATGCGAACTGCAGAGTCGGTCGTGTTGACGTGCTGACCACCCGACCCACTGGCGCGGAACACATCGATTCGGAGATCATTGGCGTTGATGTCCACTTCGACTTCTTCGGGAACGGGCATGATAGCAACGGTGGCGGCTGAGGTGTGTACACGACCTTGGGTTTCAGTGAGTGGTACACGCTGAACACGATGCACACCCGATTCATGCCGCAAGAATCGATAGGCTTTGCCACCACTGATCTGGCAAATGACTTCTTTGTATCCAACCTGGGTCTTTCCGGTACCCCCAACAGAAATGAAGTTCGAGGATAGAATCTCCACTTTCCAGCGATTCTTTTCACAGAATCGGGTGTACATGCGAAAGAGGTCATAGGCAAAGAGTGCAGCCTCATCCCCACCGGTTCCCGCTCGAACTTCCAAAATGATATCGGCACCGTCAAAGGGATCAGGTGGAATGAGTGACAGTTTCAACCGTTGTTCCAAATCTGGAATCTCTGCGTTGAGACGAGTGATTTCTTCTTGTGCCATCTCAGCCATTTCGATGTCCTGAGCCAATTCCTTGGCCTCTTCCAGTTCTTCCTTCGAAGATTCTAGTTGCTTCCACAATTCTACAATGGGTTCTAAATGGGCTCGTTCTGTGGTGACCACACGCAGCTTCTTTCCATCGCTTGCGATTGCAGGATCCATCAATGATCGATCCAATTCTTCCAAGCGCATGGCAAGTTGTTGCAAACTCTTCTGCATGTGTACTCCTTGTTTGTACGTATGTGATACCCGTTTGACTGGGTCGATTGAAGCAAATCAATCAAGGTCCTCAATCAAGACGCCTCAAGGTTCCATCCGATTGCACCTGACATCGATGCGTCGCCTCAAATCCTGCTCGATTGACAACAGCATCTTCGGAAGATGATCGTCCAATATGTGCCCCCATCCAAACTGTCAACGAACCGGTTGACTGTAGACTTCGTGCGTGCGAGAGGATGTGACAAACGGATTCAACACCCAAACTCTCAGAACCAGCCTTCCCTTGTTGTTCAGTAGCAAACTGTGTCGCAATCGCTATTTGATTGCAATCAAATACAACCCAGTGCACATCTTGGAACTGCTCCACCAATCTTTTAGACCGCTCCAGTCCCAGATCCAACGCTTGCAAATGTCGACTCGCGTCACTACCACGATTCGATACGATGATTCGCCCATCTTCTGCGCCTTGGGGCCACGAGCGCTTAATGACATTCGCGTCCTCAATAGAACAATTGAGCATTGTTAGAACGACACTATTGAACTGTTGAAGCAACGATACAATCGGAGAGACAACACGCTGACGAGCGGAGAGCTGTAGAAGAACCGAATCACCACAATTCACTCCAGACAGTGGCGAATCCGTACACTCTGACTGTTCTACAGACACGGACTGTGAATCAAAGACCAAACGACGTTTCTCCACTTCCGGTGATCGACCATTGACTTCCTCTATTCGAAGGAGAGCAAAGTAACGCTCGTTGTCCTTCGGCGCTCTAGACTGACCTTGAATCCAATCACCCGTCTGCAAATTGAAGCGGCGAATCTGCGCGGGAGATACATACACATCATCTGCCCCAGCCGCAAAGTTAGACACAGGACTCCGTAAGAATCCAAACCCATCTGATAAAATTTCGAGCAAGCCATCCGCTACGATGTTCACCTTCTGGTTACCATAGGATTCTACAGCACCACACACCAACTCAAAAATAAGTTCAGCGGGGGAAAACTGACCGGCGTTGTCAAGCCCCTTTTCATAGGCCTGCTCAACGAGTTCTTCAAAACTTTGATTGCGATAATCGGATAATTGGATAGACATGATACTGTAGGAGGGTGTTGGGAGGAAGGAGGGCATTATTTTGCCTTAGTGTAACCCTTCTCAAACACAATTCCAAATCCACATCCAATACGGAGAATGACCATGCGTACACTATCGATTTTAGCACTGTTTTCGATGTTCACAGCCTGCGGTGAAAAGGGTGGCGACTCAGAAGGCACCGACACAGCAACCGAAGCCGATACAAACTCTGACAGCCTCTTTGACAACACAGACCCAGATGAAGAGGTAGCCGATGATGCACCAACCATCTCAAATGCCGATGCCTGGTGCTACGTTGTGGGTGGCTCTACCGAAAGAGAGCAATGGGGATTCCGATTTTCGTTTGATGACCCACAAGGTGTAGAAACAGTTCCCAGACTTCAGATGGGCGCCATTCAAATTTTAAACTCGAGCGGCGTAAGTACCAGTTCTCTAGATCAAGCCTGCAATAGAGATACCAAAGAATGTGTCAGCAATCTCTCTGCAGATCAAGTTGGTACAGGCTGTGAAGCAGCCACATCGATCTCTGTGAAATACCAAATCGTAGATGACGATGGAAATACATCCAACAGCATCACCGTTGATGGTCGTCAAGGCGAGGACTTCGACGGATAGGTTAACCTGATACGAGTGTAGCAAAGAGAACTATCGAGTCTACCACTCTGATGACTCCAACTGTTCTCCTTGAACAACTATGCACTCAGAGCATTTGCAGATACTCAATCGAGGACTCAGATTGCCACAACAATGCTGACCGTTGGCTCCAAACCGTCTCTAAAACTGGGTGCTCAAGGTCAGGTTCTCAATCTGTGCTCGACCTTCGGCACTTCGGATAACAGCGAGCTCAATGAACTTGTCACCAATGGTCATCACCACAACACCATCGTCAGAGAGCATATCTCCGGCTTTAACAACCCTTTCTTCTCCACTGGGCATAGCCAATATCGCTCGCGGAGTCGGACCATCCATGAGTGTCCCAACCAACGTTGGTCGCCATCCGTCTTTCACCGTTGCAGGTCTCCAAGAGGTCGTCACTGGCTGAGGTGCCGGTGGTGGAGTGTCGAGTACGGGAGCCGATTCTACAACATCTTCCGTTGTGGTCACGGTCTCTACATCAGCCTCAAGCGAAGCGACTGGGATCAGTTCATTTTCCGGTTCATCGGTACCCATTTGAATCACCTCTGTTTGAGGATCTTCAAACAAGGGATCGACAGGTTTATCTTCGGTCTTGGTAGTTTCACTCAACTCATTGGTAAGGTCTCCAGATTGCCCTTCATTTGTGGAATCCTTTTCATTGGATTCCTCTGCAATCGCAACGGAAGAGAACACATGACCTGGATTGTCCATCACTTGACAGGCGATCAATGTAGAGAGTAGAAGCATCATAATTAAACCCACAGATGAAAAATGGAATCTCTAGTAATATACAGCAATCGAGTCTACGGTGCCACCAATACAATACTATGAATCGGTTGCCT